>JABFSC010000624.1 GCA_013140885.1 Deltaproteobacteria bacterium
GTGCTGGGGAGAAGAACGGGGAAATACCGGACGGTGAGAACGGCACCGACGATGAGCAACACCCCGGCCACAGCCAACCAGTGTACCGGCCGCATGCGACGACTGAGCTTGAGCCGTTGGACTTGGAGCGTTTGGCGTAAGCCCGTGGGCGGTTTGGCGAGGAGGAGGTAGATATGTTGGCGCTGGACGATGTTCTTGAGCTTGGGTTGTCCTAATGAGAGGACCGTCCCCAAATCGAGTTTCTTCTCGACTTCTTCATAAACTTTCCGGGAGATGCAGATGGTGTCAGGTTCAGCGAGGGTTTGCAGCCGCGAGGCGATATTCACGCCGTCTCCCAACACATCGCCATTGGACTGTACCAGGATGTCACCTTCATGGAGGCCGATACGCACATGAATCTGGTCGGCCTTGGCTTTCTTGGCATTGTGGGTGTGAAAGTGGGTTTGAATCGACTGCGCGCACTGGACGGCGTGAACAACGGAGGGGAACTCAATCAAGAAGCCATCACCCGCGGTCTTGATGACATGCCCCTGGTGCGTGGCGACCGCGTGCTCAATGACCTGATTATGAAGGGCCAGCAGGCGCAGCGTATGAGCTTCATCCACGCCCATTTGTCGGCTGAAGTCCACCATGTCGGTAAACATGATCGCGGCGAGCTTGCGGGTCTCAGGCTGAACTACCTCGGCCATTGTGTCGTCTCCCTCAGAACCGTCAGCTCTGCTCAATGGTGTATCGATGCCGTTGACCGAGCAGGCAAACCACATTCCCAGGTTGATCAACAATGACTGAGAATAATCCCATGATGTCCCGCCTGAGCACGCTGACATCAAGCGCTTCGACTTCAGTAACCGCCCGATACTGACCACGGAAGACGACCGGGCTGCCTGTCTCGCGATAAAACTGGATCTGGGTCTCAACTAGAACAGAATTGACTATTCCACCTACTCCACCAATCCGATCTTGGGCCGCACGTGATTGAAGAGACAAATCCTCCAACACTGAGGCACTGAACACCGTTTGATCAGCGCCGGTATCTACCAGAAAAGGAGCTGGTATCCATAGGCCACTACCGGTTAAAACCCTCCCTTGGATGACAGGGCGCTCGACCCCATCATCCCCGCTCGCCCACGCTCCGTTAATACGCATAAATCCGTATGACCTTCTCACGAGGAATGTAATGAACGAATCGTCCCTCATCCTCGGGATAGGCTGCGGTAGCCAGCGCAATGGCCTCTTTGGGAGTATCAGCGGCAAATAGCTCCTCACCAGCTATGCAAATGCACTTGCCACGCTGCTGGGAATAAATTTCTGGAACATGGGCCTGAAACCATGCCCAGTTGCGATCGAACCGTTCTCGCTGTGCCTGCGCTTTGGTAATCTCTTCTGGATCGGTCACTTCTTCCATAATCACTGCTGGTCTTTGCTGTGCCGGCATTGGTGAATCTCCTCTCGTGCAACCGCTGTTCGCTCAGATTCTAGTCCTTGGCTCCACGGGCAGGCAATCGTCTTCGCTCAGGGCTTTCTTTGGATTGCCATCGCCTATGTACATTGCATAGGCGAACGGTGCGGGTCCTTTATGATATGCGAAATCGTCGCATCAGCGTGACGATCCACACCAGGAGCGCAGCAAAGAATAGCCCGAGAGACGTCAAGAACGATCCATGAGCAAGCCGTGGTGGTTGTTGCGTATTTGCTTGGACAACGAGCCAGTGAACCGAGCAGATGAAGATGACGAGTAGACAACCGAACCAAAGAGCATGAGTCGTGAGGAAGTTGAAGGCTTGGGCGCGCTGCTCTGGTGCGAGCCAATAATCGCGATTCGGGATATTCGTATATTGAGGAATGAGACGTGGCAGCCAGCCAATCCCTAGTACCATAAGAGCGGGAAAGCCAACCGTGAAAAAAAGCATGAACCAGCGGTATCCCGCGCGAGTCATGTAGCCGTTGGCGAGACCTGCCGCACCAAAGTGAGACGCGACGCGGTCAGGAAGTGATGCGGTTGTGGAGAGGACAAAACCGGCACCGATGACAAGGAAAGCGATAAACACCAGAGTCAGGAGCTTCCGATCCATAACGACCTCTTCATTGCGAATTACCGCGCGACCCGAATCTTCTGCGTGCTCGGAGTTCTGCCCACGCGGCACGCGGTGGGCCGGAAGTCGAGGTCGTAGCACACCAGCAGTTCCGAGAAGGAATTGCCGCTGCCGACCCGCACGACAACCGATTGTTCGGATAATTGTTGGGCGGCGTTCGCTTCGACGAACGCGGTGGCGATATCACCGGCTGTCAGCGCCTTGCCTTTCTCGTCCGCGAGTTTGCGAATATCGGGTTTGGTGAGTTGGCCCCATAATTCGCGAATCTTGCCGAAGTACGCGCGTGGAGTCTTGAACGAGGTACAGGTGCCGTGCTTCTGCCATTCGCCTTGGATGAGGTGGACGCTGGGGACAATGCAGAGTGTTTCGCGGATCGTGGCCTTATCGACCAGACTCTTTCCGCAGTTCCTGGGATGGTCACATTTGTCACGTGCGTCGTTCTCTTGCGCCCACAAACCGTGCACCACGAAATCGAATCGGTTGTCTCGGCATTGGAATCTGTCAGCCGCCCCGTGATGGGTGGCGCAGTAGTGCGGCGACCACGACAGCGCGAGCGCATAATAGTCCGGTGTGCTGCTATTCTTGCAGTCCACTTTTTGTAGCGACGCTTTTGGAATGGAGGGAGGGAGCTGACAGGTCTCCTGGGCGTGAGCGAGCGTGAAACAAAATATGGCAATGAGAATCGCGGACAGGAATTTTTTCATGCGATCTCCTTTATCCGAGGCGTTGGAGGTTTTGCCGCGCCGACTCGTCTCCTTGGTCGGCGGCTTTCTGGTACCAGAGCTTGGCTTCGTTGAGGTCTTGCGGGACGCCTTTGCCAAGTTCGTACAACGTGCCCAGATTATTCTGGGCGCCGGCGTGTTCTAATTCGGCGGCTTTCCGATACCAGCGCGCGGCTTCCGCATAGTCTTGCGGGACGCCCTGTCCGTTCTGATACATCACGCCGAGGTTGTGCTGCGCCACACTGTAATTCAGTTCCGCGGCTTTGCGATACCACCGCACGGCTTCTGCATGATTCTGAACGACACCGAGTCCTTGCTCGTACAGACCGCCGAGATTGTCTTGAGCGCTGGCATGGCCTTGGTCAGCCGCCTTGCGGTACCAGCGCGCGGCTTCGGCGTCGTTCTTCTCCACGCCGCGCCCATTGTAGTACAGCACCCCCAGGTTATATTGCGCGGTCACGTAGCCTTGGTCGGCGGCTTTACGGTACCAGCGCACGGCCTCCTCCAAGTTCGTGGCAACACCGATTCCGTTTTCATACATGTAGCCAAGACCATTCTCGGCATTCGACAGTCCTTGCGCCGCGGCTTTGTGGTACCAGCGCACGGCTTCGGCTTCATCTTTGTTGACGCCCCACCCATTTTGATAAAGGAAGCCCAGGTTAAATTGCGCCAGCGCGAACCCTTGATCCGCTGCTTGCCGGTACCAGTTGGCGGCTTCCTCATAATTCCGTGGGACCCCGCGACCATCGGCGTACATCGCGCCCAGGTAATTCCGTGCCTCGGCGTGTCCTTGTTCGGCGGCGGCACGAAACCACCGCAACGCCTCGGCATCGCTTTGCGGGACGCCGTCACCCCAGAAGGCTTTTTGACCGTTGTCAAACTTGGCGGTGGGATCACTTGGCGTGTCTCGATTGGCGCGCGGCAAGATCGGTTCAGGTCCACGTTCCCGCGGGGGACTGGTGGCGATGGGTGAGGAGTCCTGATCTTCCTCGATCCCCGCGACAGGTCGCTCCGCGAGGTGTCGCTCCGCGAGGTGTCGCTCCGCGACGTATCGGTCATGGCCAGACTCTTGTCGTTCCCGCTCCTGCTCTCGTCGGTGCACGTCGTACCACAAGAGCGCGAGCACCAAGCC
>JABFSC010000466.1 GCA_013140885.1 Deltaproteobacteria bacterium
GTGCAGTCCCGGGTCACCCAGAACGTATAAATGGTGGCGGTGAGCGTGCCCTGGCCAAAGAGGCCACTGATCATCACGTTGGCATCAAGCACCGCGCGTAGCGGCTCAGACGTTGCCTGGCCGTTGTCCACGTCGCACCGCCTCCACCGCCGCATCAACAATCTGATCGATCTCGGTTTCGGAATAGCCCGCCGCGCTGTGGCGGAACTCCTGGAGCAGCTCCTGCATCTCCGCCGCCCACGCCGCGTGGTCCGCGTCGGCGGGCGTGAGGACCTCGGCAACCAACGAGGCTTCCACCGCCGCGACCAAACGCTGGCGCTCGGGCGCGGCGAGGTGACAGGCGTGCTCAATTAACTCTTCGAGGGTGAGCATGACGTCCTCCTTTAGCGAGGTAGCCCGGATGAAGCGGAGCGGAATCCGGGCTACCTCGCCTTTGCGGTTCGGTTTTCTTCACGGCAGCGGTTCAAGGAAGACGAGACCACCCTCCTCGACTTCCAGCGTGACGCGGGAGCCGCGCAACAGCTCCATGCCGATGAGCGGGGGGCCGTCCGCAGCCAGGACCGTCCCCTCCCGCAGGTGGCCATGCCACCGCACCGCGCCCGAGAACATATCCATTAGCGTCTCACTGCCATCGCCCAACGTCGCTTCCATGTTCCCTTCATAGGGAAACCCCAAGCGGGCGATCAGGGGGAGCGCTAACGTCAAGAAGCCGGTGAAGCCGGTATCCACAATGGCTTCGACCGTCTCGATCTGACCATGGTCGCCCCGGAGTTCCACGACAATGCAGGCCGCACTCGCCGTCATCACGCCCGTGATCATACCGGCGGACTCCGGCGCACGCTGCCCAATAACTGGTACGCGGTGCGATGGCCGATGCGCAGCAGATAGAGCGGGGCGTCGGCGCGTTTGGCTTTGGCGCGGCGCAGCGCCGCGAGGTCCTCGCGGTCGATCTCATACTCGCCGGTCTCAATATCAATGACCAAGAACTTGCCGACATTGCCGGGTTCGACCTGAGCCCGCAGCTGCTGCTCGTACCAGGCTTTGCCGCGGCGCACGACTTCCTCGCGACTGTAGCGGGGGTGGGGCATGGGGAACTTCTCCTTTCTTTGGCGGCTGGCTTGTTGCAAGACCGCCTCTAACATCTCACTGACAAAGCGCTGCTTGGCGCGCGGTAAGCGACTCAAGCGCTCCAATTGCTGTTGGAGCTTGGGCGTCGGGCCACGTTTCGCGATCGGCCCCGTCGTGAGCCCTAACAACTCCTCCACCGAGACACTCAATGTTCCGCGTTGTCCTACATCGGCGAAAACCGCTTCCGTCGAATCAGCTTGCCCCGCCCAGACGAGCCGAGCACTTTGCCATTCTCTACGATCACCTCTCCCCGCGACAGGGTCATCGTTGGCCACCCCGTGACGTCGAACCCCTCATAGAGTTCGTAATCGGACCGCGAGTGCATGTCGCGATGGCGAATGGTCACTGCTTTCTTGGGATCGAAGATGACAATGTCCGCATCCGATCCCACCGCGATCGTCCCTTTTTGCGGATAAAGGCCAAACAGTTTCGCCGGATTGGTGGAGATCACTTCGACAAAACGATTGAGCGAAAGTCGCCCCTTGCTCACGCCCTCGGAGTAGAGCATCGGCAACATCGTTTCCAGGTTCGACATACCGGGGAGCAAGTCCTCCACCTTTTTGCCCGACTTTTTTTGCGTCAGGCTCCATCCGCAATGGTCGGTCGCCACGGTTTGGAGATTGTCGCAGCGCAAGCCATCCCACATCACCTGCATTTGCGAGGCTTCGCGCAGTGGCGGCCAGCCTAGATACCGCTCCCCATCTGGCTCCTCGAAACGTTCGCGCGACAAATGCAAATAAATGGGCCGCGTCTCTCCGTAGACAATTTGCCCATGCGCGCGGGCCTCGCGGACCGGCGCGAGCGCTTCCTCGCATGAGAGATGGACGAGATAGATCGGAGCTTCGGCGTAGCGGGCCATCGCGATGGCCCGTTGCACCGCCAGCCCTTCGGACAATCGCGGGCGGGAGTCGGCGAAATGGCGGACGCCAAACTTGCCCGCGGCGGCGAATTGCTCGGCCAGATACGAGATCAAGCATTGATCTTCGGCGTGGATGTTGGTCAGCGCGCCCACGCGGCCCGCTTGGGCGATGACCTTCATGTAGTGCGCGGCCAATTCATCGAACCGCGCCATGCCGATCATGAACAGCTTGAAGCTGCTATGCCCATCGGCCACCGCCTCGGCCATCTCGTCGATGATTTTCTGGGTCGGCTCAAGAATCACCGGATGGAGGCCATAATCAATAATGGTCTTGTCCTTGGCCTTTTGCTGCCACGCCTCGATACTGCCTTGAATGGACTGACCAGGGGCGGGCAGCGCGTAGTCCACGATGGTCGTGACGCCCCCACAGGCGGCGGCCGCCGTGCCCGAATAGAAATCATCGACGGAGCGGTTCCCTAACAGCTCAAAGTCCACATGGGTGTGGACATCCACGCCGCCGGGAAACAGATACTTGCCACTCGCGTCGATCTCGCGCGCGCTCGGACCAAGCCCCCGTCCGATGTGCGTGACGACGCCTCCTTCAATACCGACATCAGTTTGAGAAATGTCACCAGCCGTGACGACCGTGCCATGACGAATCACAATATCCATGACCTATCCTCCTTTGCGGGGGCGATTATACGGCGGGTGAAATCATGGGGGCAAGGGTGAAAACGAAAAGGGCAGGGGGCCTGTCCGCGCGGCGGAGCGGCTGCCTAAGCGCGAGAAATTTGCTATGCACTCCTCACGATAGAGAGAAGAAAGGAGCCACGTATGTCTGAACTCGGTATCTTTGAGACGATCTTTTCCACCCGGAGTCTCCGGCGGTTGAAACCCGATCCGGTGCCCGATGCCATGATCCACAAAATCCTCGACGCGGCCATTCGCGCGCCCAGTGGCGGGAATAACCAAAATTGGCGGTTTCTGGTGGTCAAAAGCCCGGAGGTAAAGAAACAAATCCAAGATGTCTACCTCAAGGGGTGGCGGGATGTGCAAGGCATGTACAAAAGCCGCAAGGCGCCTGAGCATCTGGGTGAGGAGCGCTTAGGGCGGATATTGGACGCGGCCACGTATCTCGCGGAACACATGAATGAAGTGCCGGTGCTGCTGGTGGCGTGTCTCAAGGCTCCGCCGATGCCGGCGGATATCGCGGCTCGACTCGGACGGTTGTCCGGCTCCAGTATTTATCCCGCCGTGCAGAATGTGCTCTTGAGCTGCCGGGCGTTGGGATTAGGCGCGACGCTGACCACCGTGGCCTCGTTGTATGACGAAGAGATGCAAGCAGTCTTGGGGCTCCCCAAGGATGTCTCAACCTACGCGCTGATTCCGATTGGTTACCCCCGTGGAAAATTCGGCCCCGTGCAACGCATGTCGGTCGAGGAAGTGACGTGCGTGGATCGTTGGGGACAAGCGTTTACTGGAAAGTAGTAGAAGAACGGAATCGGAGAATCGGAGACGGGGAGAATCGGAGACAGGAAGAGCCAGAGAACGAAGACGATACTTGCTCTGCTATTCTCCGATTCTCCGATTCTCCGTTTCTTGCCTTTCCCGTTTCCCCATTAAAGAAAAGGAGGATTTGACAATGAGAACAAACAATCCCGCCCTCAACCCCGAAACATTCGCGGGAGCCGGCTCCCGCGGCATCACTACGCCGATGACGATTCAAGGGACGGTGACGAAAACCGGGATGCTGCTGGTGATCGTGCTGGCGTGCGCGAGTATTCCGTGGAACATGCTCGCGAACACGCAGAACCCAGCCGCGGTCTATCCGTGGATGATTGGCGGCATGATTGGGGGATTCGTGGTCGCGTTGGTGACGATATTCAAGCAGACCTGGTCGCCGGTGACCGCGCCGATGTATGCCGCGCTCGAAGGGCTGTTTCTGGGTGGTATCTCCGCG
>JABFSC010000046.1 GCA_013140885.1 Deltaproteobacteria bacterium
CCTCGCGGCGCAACAACAATTTCTTCACGACTCCAGCGCCACCGTGGTGGCCGCGGTGGGCGAGATTGTCGGGAGCTTGCGGGCGGGCGGCAAGATTCTTTTATTTGGCAATGGTGGCAGTGCCGCTGACGCCCAACATCTGGCCGCCGAATTCGTCAATCGCTTCCTCATTGAACGGCCCCCGCTTCCTGCTATCGCGCTGACAACTGATACCTCGGCGCTGACTTCCATTCTGAACGATTACGGGGCCGAGGTGATTTTCGCCAAACAGATTCAAGCACTCGGCAGAAAAGGCGACGTCGCTATCGCCCTCTCCACCAGCGGCAATTCGGCCAATATCTTGCGCGGGATTGAGGTCTGTCGCGATCTCGGTATCCGCACGATTGGCTTGACCGGCGGGACCGGCGGCGCGATGGCGAGTCGCGTCGATCACCTGCTCTGTGTCTCGGCCACGCGCAGTACCCCCCGCATCCAAGAGGTCCATATTCTCATCGGGCATACCATCTGTGAACTCGTTGACCTGGAACTGTTTGGGAAGACCGAGAGCGCCGCGTGAAATTTCCCCCGCTTGATTTCTCGCGTGTGCGGACATACCCGCTCGCGCACCGCAAAAGCACCGTCGCGTCGTCGAGTTTGGGACAACCGTGGTCCGCGGGCGGAACCTTCCGTGATTTTTTACAACGCTTGCCGGGGACGTTAGCGGCGGCTGACTTTCGTGAAATCGTGGCGCGCTTGGTTGCCGCGGTACGCGCTCAACGTCCCGTGATTCTCGGCATGGGCGCGCATCCGCTGAAAGTGGGACTCTCGCCACTCATTATTGATTTGTTGGAACGGGGGATCGTCTCGGCTGTGGCGATGAACGGAGCCGGGGTGATCCACGATTTCGAGCTGGCCTCGCATGGTGAGACCTCCGAGGATGTGGCGGCGGCTCTCTCGGATGGCAGCTTCGGCATGGCGCGAGAAACTGGAGCGTTTCTCAATAGCGCAATTTGTGATGGTGTGCTCACCCAGGGCGTGGGGATTGGACAAGCCGTCGGCGAGCGGATCGCCGCCGCGAGTTTTCCGCATGTCTCGTTGAGCGTGCTCGCGGCGTGCGCGCGGTTACAGGTGCCCGCTTGTGTCCATGTGGCTGTGGGCACCGATATTATTCACATGCACCCCCAAGCGAATGGCGCGGCGCTCGGGGAAGGGAGTTTGCGCGATTTTCGCTTGTTGACCTCGGTGGTCGCCCAACTTGAAGGCGGGGTGTTTCTCAACCTGGGTTCGGCGGTGATTATTCCTGAAGTTTTCCTGAAAGCGCTCTCGCTCGCACGTAACCTGGGGCATGTCGTGAACGCGGTGACGACGGTTGACCTCGACTTCGTGCGCCACTATCGACCAGCGATGAATGTCGTGACGCGGCCCACGCAAAACGGCGGGCGCGGATTTCATGTGACCGGACATCACGAGATCCTCTTTCCACTGCTGTGCGCCGCGGTGATCGAGGAATTATCCTCCCAGGCGTGACCGCGCGAAGAAGAGTGTATACAATCGGCCCCTAGAACCACGCCAACGCTCGGCGAGCGATCTTATGAAATTCATTCTTTTTCTGCTACCGACCCTGCCCGCCACGCTCGCGGAGCGGAAAAAACGCCGACCAATCGCGAGTCACAGCGAGTATTGGCAAGCGATGTTCGCCGAAGTGGTCGAACTCGCGCAATTGGCGGAAGAGGTCGGCTTCGATGCCATTGCTTTTCCTGAGCACCACTTACACAGCGAAGGGTTCGAGATTGGTGGGCCTCCTGAATTCTTGCTGTACGTGGCGATGCACACCAAGCGGATCAAGATTGGGCCCATTGGCTATGTGCTGCCTGGCTGGGACCCGTTGCGCTTGGCGATTACCACGGCGTGGCTCGATCAACTCACGCAAGGCCGTTCCTTTGTTGGCCTGGCTCGTGGATACCAGCAACGGTGGCTCGACCAGATGGCGCAAAAAGTTCATATCTCGGCCACCACCAGCGATCATTCGACGCTGGACGATACCAACCGGCGCGCGTTTGAAGAAGTGTATCAGGTGCTCAAGCTGGCTTGGGCCGACGAGCCGTTCCGGTTTCGCGGTGAATTTTTCCAATACCCATATCCGTATGACACTGGTACCACATGGCCCGCCCATGCGTGGACGAGAGACTATGGTGCTCCCGGTGAGGTTGACGCTCAAGGACAGATACAGAAACTGTTTGTGGTGCCGAAACCATACCAAAAGCCACATCCCCCGCTGTTTCAAGCCTTTTCGAACAGCGCGGAGACGATTCGCTGGTGCGCGCGGGAACAGATTAGCCCGATGATCCTGTTGTCTCGTCCAGAGCAACTGCGCCATTTGGCGCAAATCTATGCCGAAGAAGCGGGTCGTGCGGGCCGCTGGCTAGCCGTTGGGCAAAACATCGGGGTGCTCCGGCAGATTTATTTTGCTGATAGCGTGCGCGCGGCTGATCGTTTGGCGGAGCAAGGCGTGGTGGGGGTCGGCTACAAACGGTTCTGGGGACATTTTGGTTTTTGGGACGCCTTTCGTTTTCCGGAGGATGAAATTGAATATCCGGCCAGCACGACTCGTCTCCCATCCGAAGAGTGGACGACCGAACGCATGCGACGGGCGCGCTATATTTACGCGGGCTCCGTCGACGCTGTGCGCGAGGGGATGGATGAATTAGTGGAGAGCGCCAACCCGGAATGGTTCGCCTGGTTGTTCGACCAGGGGTTATTGCCGCGACAGGAATTACGCAAGCAACTCGAAATTTTTGGGACGCATATCCTGCCACGATACCGGCAGCATGAGGAAAAAGCCGCCGAAACGCCATCTTCGCGGAAGACCGCGCGTGTTAGTAAAAAGAAAGGCTGAGGCTTTCCAGTCTCACGGCCTGTGAGGCGTGGGCTTGCGTTGACAACGAAGAAACTGGCGGGTATCGGCTAAGAGGAACGGGAATTTTCAGTATGGCGCAATTTCACTATCAAGCGGCGACTCCTCAAGGGAAACTCATTGAAGGGATGATGGAGGCCAGCGAGGAGCGGATCGTTGCTTCTCGCCTCCAAGATCAAGGGTACGTCCCGCTACGCATCGCGGAGCCGGGACAGCTCCAAGCCAAGACGGGGGCGGCACGACGACCCCTCACGCTCGCGGCACTGCCCTCGCTGCCGCGTCGCGGCAAAGTGAAACAACGAGACCTCCAGCTTCTCACGCGCGAACTCGCGACCTTGATTTCCGCCGGGCTGCCTTTGGACCGCGCGCTCTCGGTGACGAGCAACCTTGCGGACAAAGCCGAACTCAAACAGGCGATCGGGCAAATCTTGCGGTCGGTTCAGCAAGGCAAATCATTCGCGGAAGCGCTCGAAGAATTTCCGAAGATTTTTCCCCCTCTCTACGTCAATATGGTGAAGGCCGGAGAAGTCGGTGGATTTCTGGATACCGCATTGCAACGATTGGCTGAGTACCTTGAGCGTGCCCAAGAGGTCCAAGACGAGATCAAATCGGCGCTCGCCTATCCGGTGATTCTCATCATTGTTGGTAGCTTATCGATTGTTTTCATGTTCACATTTGTGTTGCCGAAATTTACTACCCTCTTCAAGGATATGGGTGATGCTCTGCCGACTTCGACCAAACTGCTCTTGGCGATTAGTGGTGCGATGCATGCGTATTGGTGGGTCGGGGTGGTGATGGCTATTGGCGGTTGGTTCGGGGTTCGGCAATATCTCGCGACTCCGCAAGGGCGCTTCGCGTGGGATCGCTGGCGGCTGCGTATGCCCCTGTTAGGCGACCTTGTCCGCAAGCGCGAAGTCGCGCACTTCGCGCGGACCTTGGGCACGTTGCTCAAGAGTGGGGTGCCGCTGCTGCAAGCGTTGGAGGTCGTGGAAGCCGTGGCGGGCAATCAGGTGATTCGGCAGGCGTTGAAAGACGTGCGGGTGGGGGTGCGT
>JABFSC010000398.1 GCA_013140885.1 Deltaproteobacteria bacterium
GAAGAGGGTTACGCACCCAGGATGAGTACGGCCCGAAACGGGCATGGATTTTGAACCAAGAGACCCTCAGGCCTATGTAAACTACGAAGGAGACGGCTGGTGACGAACATGTCAAGACTGACCTATTCAGCACACGGCGCTTTTGTCGGGTTGCTCACGGTAGCATTCGTGGTGGGAGGGTGTGCATCAAAAAAATTGCTGGATTACCCGGCACAACCACCCAGTTCCTATCCGTATTCACAAGTCAAAGATGGACTGGCTGTGTCCATCCAGCCACTGACCAGCCCTCAGGAGAGCGAGAAATATTTCGATACTGATCTTTCATCGCGTGGCATCCTTGCCATCTTTGTCTCAGCGGAAAATCAAGGGAGCCCATCGACTTTCATCTTGCTGAAGGAACGGTTCACGCTACAAACTGCTCAGAGAGAAGAACATGCAGTCTCTGACCGTGAACAAGTCAAATCTGGAACTCTTGACAACCTTCAGGCGGCAACAGAAGTAGTAGGTTTCGCCGCTACCGTGGGGTCAGCACTGTTCTTTGGACTGGGGGGAGTGCCCTTTCTGTGGGGGAGTCATAAAATCCAATCGCATGAAGAAAGGGTAAAGCATAAATTTATCGTTGAGGAACTTCAGACTAAGACACTCTCGCTTGGAGAGGAGACGCATGGCTTTGTCTATTTTCATCGTCCGCCGGGCTATCCCGGTTCGGGACACTGGGTGCTCCATCTGGAAGCGCGGGACCTGAACAGTAAAGAGGTGAAAGTTTTCGATTTCGTTATCGACGGGAAATAAGGAAGAACACATGACACTACAGCGTGAGAAATGTGTAGTCTGCTTCCTTCGCGTATGTATTATCGCAATCCTCCTGCCTAGTTGTGTTTTTGGTCCAACGCCTGTTCGGATTTACTCTCCTTCGAAAGAGTTGATCAGCGGCTACGGCCTAACAAGCAAGGTCCCGATCAAGATGGAACTGTATCTCTCGGACGAGTTACGCGCAGCAGAATGGCAGAGGAAAGGCAGTTCAGGGTCTTACCGACTCGCGCTGGGAGAGGCGTTGGCTCGCAACGCTGAAAAAGTAACTCGTGAAGTCTTTGCCGCTGTCGTAGTGACTGGTGGTAGCGGAGGGCCAGGAATGGCTGGGACTAATGCCGTCCTCATTCCGCGATTCGTGACCGCCGAACAGACCGCTGTAACGTTGACTGTTCTCCTCGAATGGACGCTGAAAGACGATAAGGGAAACACTGTCTGGGTAGACACAATCAAAGGAGAAGGAGACGCTTCGGCTTGGTTTCTAGAATCAGCTATTGAGCAACGCAGCAAAGCAATGCTGGATGATCTCTTTCACAAGTCATTCCTAGCGCTTTCTTCCTCCCGTGCGATCCGCGAATTTGCGGCCAAACATGAGAAGTAGCCGTTGGTGAGTCCATTCTGAACGTTTCCACTGTTTCAAGAACAGTAGAATTGTTTGCCGTCGTTCTTAATTGATTTTGATTTTGAGACAGCTTGCAAACATCGGCACACTATAAGACCCGCCATTGGATTCAATGCGTGCGCCACCAAGAGCGGATTCACCGTTCTTTGGATGCCATTTTAATCGTATGGAAACTTTCTGACGTTGCCCGGCTCGCAGGCTGAAACTTGCACCCTTCTTTACTTGGAACGGGGGTGACGTCGTGACAGTCCCGATCAGGGTTCCCTCACCGATATTTTGCACCGAAAACGACTTGGTCCGGCTACCGCAGTGGTTACCAAAATCAAGACCCAAGAGACCATCCAAGGGACCGCCCGGAAAGAGATTCTCAAGGCCGGTGACCGACAGTTTGGGCCCCGTTGCCGCCCCCGTGAGATTGACAGCGATCTCACCGCCATTTGAACTTACCAATGCTGTCCCGGTGAACGTTCCAGGTGCCGTCGGGGCAAAGTGGATGGTTACAGTCTGGCTCTGATTAGCGCCCAAACTGAAAGTTCCTCTCGCAATTACACTGAAGGCACTGACAGTCGGAGGAAAAACACTTCCAGTGAGAATCCCTTCTCCACTGTTGGTGACGGTAAACGTGCGGTCGGCTGTTCCAGGAACCTCAACACTCCCGAAGTCCAGCGTCGTCGTCGATACGGTAAGGCGTGGTGGATTGGTTTGCCCTCCGCTACGTAAGCGGACGCTCATCACGCCGCCGTTGGTGGTCAGTCGCACGCTCCCGGTGACTGGGTCAGGCGAAACCGGGCGAAAGCGTACGGTCACCGTCTGGCTCTGCCCAGCTCCGACGTTAATTGTCGCTCCAGAAATCAGACTGAAGACCTGTCCACCAGAGTCCGACGCCATCAGTGTCATCCCACCCATGAGCGTACCGCCTCCAGCATTGGTCACGGTAAAGCTTTTCTCCTGCGTCGGTTCCGCGGTCGTAGAGTCAAATACGAGATCCTGCACCGATACGCTAAGTTGCGGTGCTCCAGTTGGTGGAGTGGCGGAGAAGTTCACGACTTGCTGTCCGCTATACATCACCGCAAACGGACTATTGAAGTTGAGGTTTGACTGGCCATCAACTTGGAGCACTGCATCGAGCGTGCTCCCTGGCGGCAGATCGCGGCAAATGGCATTGCCGGCAAAATCCACGAGCCGCATGACGTCCGCACCAAAGATGGTGCCTCCTTGCTGAATACTGAAGTTCGTCGCGCACAGGAAAAAAGCTCCAACGGAAGGACCGCCTGGCACTTGGATGCGTACGACCGCCATGTTCCCGGATAGCAGACACGGGTTCGTCCAGCTCACCGTAGCATTTCCGCCGCTGCCATCCGTCGCCGTGCCGCTCTGCGTTGTACACAATTCCTCATCTTGTCCGGGGAACCGTGCGCCTGAGACCACAAAATTCTGTTGGCTCTCTTGCCAACGTATTTCTGTCTGAAACAGTGGCTGAGGGAAATCGTTCAACACAAAATCTCCCGCCAACCCTCGGGGAAATGAGCCAAGTCCCAGGGTTACCACGGTGAAGGTGGCTTGACCGAGTTCCACACCGTCAGCGAGCGCCCGTACCGTGTGCGTCCCATCTCCAACATCGTTCCAGTTCACCTGCAGGCTAAAGCCATTGGTGGCATCTCCGCAGACCGTCTGCGTATCGTCACGTAGCTCCCCATACACCGCTGGCAGTAAGATTCGTCCATCCAGTTCGATGTCGATGCGAGTCGCAACACATGCCCACCCACGAACGAGTCCTATGCCACTCTGAAATGATCCCGGCTGCGGATCTTCCAGCTTCGCGTCAGTTCGTGGACTGCTCCCGCCTATACTTGCTGGACCACCACTCGCCAAGACAAAAATCTGGCGGCTTTCTTCCCAGCGGAGGTGTGTCTGTTTCCCAGTTTGTGGAAACGGCTCGATGACGAATTCGCCCTCAGCCCCTTGCAGATATGGCTGTCCCAAAGTGGCGACGATCACTTGAGCACGCCCAAGCTCGACACCATCCACCAAGGCTCGGACCGTATGAGTCCCTTCCCCCAGTTCATTCCAGTTCAATTGGAAACTAAAACCGTTATTGGCGTCGCCACAGATAGTTTGCGTATCCTCACGCTGCTCACCGTATACTGCCGGTGACAGCCCGCGGCCAACCACCTCAATGTCGACGTGCGCTGCCTGACACACCCACCCCCGCACGAGGCCTACCCCACTCTGAAATGATCCCGGCTGCGGCGTCTCCAGCACTCCCTGCGCTAGGCTCGGTATCGGACGAGCCTCAACACAGAAACTCAGCAGAACTCCAAGTCCAAACTTTATCCACCCTACGCGCCACTGGTTCATAGAACACCAAACCGATTGTGTTTTCGCATGACTTCCTCGTAAGTACGGCGGATCACACGAAGGATGAGCCCCTCGGGAAACCGCATCCACCAGGGTGAAGCCAAGCTTCGCCCCTACCCGCTGCTTCGGGCAGTGTTTCAATG
>JABFSC010000436.1 GCA_013140885.1 Deltaproteobacteria bacterium
ACACATCATTGATCCGCAAGAGGGGCCCCTCGTCGTTGAGAATCGTGCCAATCGCTTGGCTGTCGAAGGTCACCACCGGCTTGCTGATATTGCTGAAGTTGACCACGAAGGTCTCGTTGGGTTCCACTGTCGTATTGTTGAGGATCGGGACGGAGAGCGTGCGGACTTCGTTGGCCGTGCCGGTGAAGGAGAGGGTGCCAGACCTCGTGGTGTAATCCGTACCCGCGGTGGCCGTGCCATTGGCGGTGGCGAAGTTGAGGGTCAGGCCGCCTTGCACCGCCGCGCTCAAGCGGACACTGAACGTGGCCGTGGCGCTTCCTTCGGAGACCGTGACATCGGCGACGCTCAGACTAGCGCTGTCGTTATCGGTGATCGTCCCCGTTGCCGAGGAATCGAAGGTTACCGCTGGTTTGCTGATATTGCTGAAGTTCACCACGAAGGTCTCGTTAGGTTCCACTATCGTATTGTTGAGAATCGACACGGAGATCGTGCGGGTTTCGTTCGCCGTACCCGTGAAGGTGAGAGTCCCGGACTTCGCGGTGTAATCCGTACCCGCCGTGGCGGTGCCGTTAGCGGTGGCGAAGTTGATGGTCAGGCCGCCTTGCACCGCCGCACTGAGGCGGACACTAAAGGTGGCCGTGGCGCTTCCTTCGGAGACCGTGACATCGGCGACGCTCAGACTAGCGCTGTCGTTATCGGTGATCGTCCCCGTTGCCGAGGAATCGAAGGTCACCGCTGGTTTGCTGATATTGCTGAAGTTGACCACGAAGGTCTCGTTGGGTTCCACTGTCGTATTGTTGAGGATCGGGACGGAGAGCGTGCGGACTTCGTTGGCCGTGCCGGTGAAGGAGAGAGTGCCCGAGGTGGTGCTGTAATCCGAGCCGGAAGTGGCCGTGCCATTGGCGGTGGTATACTGGATCGTGAGACCGCCTGAGACCGCCGCGCTCAGCTTGACACTGAACGTGGCCGTGGCGGTTCCTTCCGCGACGGCCACATCGGCCACGCTGAGAGTGGCTCCCTGTTGTAGCGCTAAACAACTGGGATAGGCAGACGCGGTCGTATCCACGTATTGTGACATCCGCGTGGGGACCCGATCTGGGGCAACCCCATACGGGTGCCCCTTACCGAAGGTGAAATCAATGTTACCCAGCCCTGGACTGAGCAGGTGGCAGTAGCTCATCACCGTGCCACTGCCTTGGCCCGCCGGTCCAGGCAAGACGCCGGCTCCGCTATGACAACCAGTACCGCCCTCGCCTCCGTAGCATTGGTCAACGGGACTGGAATTCCCCCCAATCCCTCCATAACAATGCGTGTGCGGCGAACTGAAATTGTGACCAAGCTCATGGTTGAACACGAGCACATCCCACACCAGGGCCGGGTTGTTGATGTCGAAGTTTCCCGCGAGCTGGCCGTTGTAGCCATACGCCCCCCCGTAATTGTCAGTGCTGGGCATGCCACTACAGCTTGTTCCGATGTTGACACTGAAGCTGCCTTCACAGAGAACGCCGAGCCAGGCGATCCCACCGCCGTTATTTTTGCCGCTGAGAAAATGGGCCGTGGTGCGTTGGATGCTCCCGCGGTTGTTATTCCAGTACCGGCCAAACTCGAATAGCCCACAGTCCGTGCTGGTTTGCCCCCACGGGTCACCGCTGTTGCTCCACAGCGAGATGTGACTCACCTGTAAACTGGTATCGATCTCGGCTCCGTACAGCGTGGAGCTGTACCCCACCAAATCGCCGATGTAGTCAGTCGCGGCGGTCGCATTGCCGAATTTCTGAAAAAACTCCCAGTCAGTCTCAATGGCGATGCGCGCGGTATGGCTGATAAGTTGGGAGAGGGCTTGCGTTTGCAGTGAGTCCCCCACGAGTGGGGTGCCCACGAGTGGGGTGCCCGCGGAGGTCACTGCCTCTTGAGCCAACAAGTTGTGGGGCTCGGAGCGACCAATCTGGTTGACTTGGTCATTGCCACACTGGAAGCTGCGATCGCCGAACTCGGCGCGTGGGTCAATTTGCCGGAGCTTGGGGGTCGTTGTGAGGCGTGAGTCCGTTGTTGCGCCTTCCATCACCCAGAGTTGTCCTTCGCTCTTAATCAGACCGCGCAGCCCCCCTTTCGCGTGCAGGGACACATAGACTTGAGAGCCAAGATCGTTTTCGATGTGCCCCCGATAATAGACGTTTCGCGGTGGCGGCAACTCAGTTTCTCCACCAGTGCCGTGCACGACGATACGGGCATCGCTACTGAAGACTTCAAAGCGTTCAAGTTGGAAAGTCGCCGAGGGGCGGCTTTTATCGAGAGGAATGCCCTCTAGTCGCAAGGTATCGCCAGACGTTTGCTGGCGCATCAGCGCGGGCAAATCTTCCGTCGCGAGATCAACACTCCTTGATTGGGCGGCAGTGGCGATCGTGCTCCAGCCACAGCACAGCAACAGGCTCCAAAGAAAGTACCAAACCGTCTTCCCCGCGAACAAACCGAGGGTAATAACCGCTTTCTTTGTTTGCAGAAGCGTGACCATGACGAAACTGTGCAGTTTGAGTGCGTAGTGGAGAATAGTGGGGCGTAGCATAGCTTTTAACCTTTTTCCTCGGCCCGCGACGAGCATGGGTCGTGAGAGAGATATTCTGATAACTCATCGACAATCACCCCCGCGAACTTTAACGCGGCGCCACGAAAAAGCCGCATTCACTCCCCAAAGAAGCCGGACCTTGATGTCGTTGGGACTGTCGACGGTGTGGAATGGGAGAATCCCGCGCGGGCTGGTAGACGCGGCACGGCCACGGTAGAGTGTCGCCATTCCCCGTTGAGGAGGCGACACATGGAACGATTGATGGTGTATCACAATCCCGGTTGAGGGCAGTCGCGTGGAGCGCTCGATATTTTGCGAGAGCGCGGCGTCGAGTTCGACGTTATCGAATATCTGAAAGCCCCATTGGATCGCGCAACTTTTGAACGACTCTTGTCCTTGCTGCCGAACCCGCCCGCTGATTTCGTGCGCAAGGACAAAAATTTCGAGGCCCTTGGCCTTGATGCCAGTAAATATGTCACGCGTGAAGCAGTGATTGACTTGTTGCTACAACATCCCGTGTTGATGCAGCGCCCCATCATTGTGAAAGGACAGCAGGCCGTGCTCGCGCGCCCGTCGGAGAAGGTGTTGGAGATTCTGTGACGGGCGAGGTGTATGAGCATACCCCTGTGGTAAGGGCGTAGCTCATACGCCCCTGCGATTTCACGTGGTCGAGAGTGGCAGGGAGAAGGAGAAGGTGCTGCCTTCTCCTTGCGTACTTTCCACCCAGACCTGGCCACCATGCGCTTCGATAATTTTCTTGACGAGCGCGAGCCCCAAGCCCGTTCCCCCAATCTTGCGTGTGGCGGCATTGTCAGCGCGGAAAAACTTGCGAAAAAGCTGAGGGAGCATCTCTGGCGCCAGGCCGATTCCCTCATCGCGAATCTTCACCACGACACACCCTTCGCGTTCCTCCGCCTCTACCCTGATGGTTCCACCGTTCGGTGAGAACTTCACGGCATTCGAGAGCAAATTGGTGAGGACCTGCTGAATCCGGTCCTCATCCGCATGGACGAGAAGAGGAACCCCAGGAACATCAAGCTGGAAGGCGTGCGTGGTCTTGTCAAAAGAAAAGAGGGCCAGCACTTTCTTGAGCAGCGGAACCACGTCGATGCGTTCCGTATGATAGGTCTGGTGCCCTGATTCGATGCGTTGCAAATCAAGAAAATCGTTAATCAAGGTAGCGAGCCGGATCGTTTCCTTTTCCATGATCGTGAGATATTGCCGGCGCTGGGCCGGGGGAAATTCGCGCGTGCGCATCAATTCGGCGAAGCCACGTAAACTGGCGAGTGGAGTGCGGAGTTCGTGACTCACGGTGGACACCAAGTCCTCCTTGAGCTGTTCGATCTCCTTC
>JABFSC010000446.1 GCA_013140885.1 Deltaproteobacteria bacterium
TCAGCCAGCGTGCGGTTCGCTTCTTTATCCGTCATGATGTCGGCATAGCTGCCAAAAAGGAGATGGAGGCCACCCTGTTGCCAGAGATCCTCGTAGCGTGCCTGGCGCTGCTCGGGCGTGTCCATGACAGCCGAACGTTCCGTGACATCGAACGGTGAACCTACGGGGGACGTGTTCATCTTCTCCCGGAGCGCGGCCCAGTTCTCGCGCGCCTGCCGGATCATCTCGGGGTCAACCGGGCGGTTGCGCGCCGGGATACTGTACTGCGGGGTGCGCTGGAACACGGTCAGGTGCCTCGCGTCGCGGGCGATCTCTGGAATTGCTTGGACTCCTGAGGAACCGGTGCCAATCACGCCGACGCGTTTGCCAGCAAAGGAGACGGGCTCCCGCGGCCAGCGACCGGTGTGGTAGCACTCGCCAGCGAAGGTATCGAGCCCAGGGATGTCGGGCTTGAAGGCCGCCGAGAGGGTGCCCACGGCGCAGATCAGAAACTGGGTCGAGACCCGCTCACCCGTGCTGGTTTCGACGAGCCAGCGCTGTGCGGCTTCGTCGTAGCGCGCGTCGTGCACCCAGGTGTTGAGCTGGATATCGCGGCGCAGGGCGAAGCGGTCGGCGACATAGTCAAGATAGGCCAGCACCGCGGATTGGTCGGGTTGGGTCTCGGCCCAGTCCCACTCGTGCATGAGTTCTTCTGAGAACGTGTAGCAGTAGAAGGGGCTCCCCGGAAAATCGACCCGAGCCCCAGGGTAGCGGTTCCACCACCAGGTGCCGCCCACGCCACTCGCGCCATCGTACACACGGACCGAGAGGCCCATCGCGCGGAGGTGATGCAGGGCGTACAGCCCGCCAAAGCCCGCGCCAATGACCACCGCGTCATAGTACGCAATCCGCCCCTGAGCGGCGGCTGTCGTTGACTGTTGAAGAGTCGCCATTTGTTCCTCCTTCTCGGATGTGCTTATGAATGCTGATTTTTCCTTGGCTTATCACGCGGCGTTTAGAAATGCAGTACATGCTTGAGGGTCTGATCGCGCTCGGCCTTGAACTGTTTCGACTCCGCCGCCGACGGGGCGAGCCTATCAAAGCCATGAAACGCGCCCGGATAGACGTGCAGCTCGGTCGGGACGCCCGCCTGAAGAAGAGGGGAATCGTCTCATTCCTGGCCTCGTGAGGGTTCGAGGATAGACTGGCTGACACTCTTCGTGACGGATAACGCCACGAAGATCAAGAGGGTGACCGCGCATGGACATGCCGCGTCCTGGCATCGTCTTGTGTCATGGCTTCACGGGAGTCCGGCCATTGACGTTCCCAGAGTTTGTCGAGGCGAAAACTGACAACCAGTTCCATCTCTTCTCGCGGGGCACTACAGGTCCCGGACGGCGGGGATCACATGCTCGGCGAAGTTGCGCAGGTATTCCGCGGACTGCTCCCAACTCATGCCCGCCCGTCTCGCCATCAGATGCAACTCGTCCGGTGCGCCATTCGCGTACACCTCACGTAGTTCCGTGATCGCCTGCTCGGGGGTGACAAACAGGCGCTCCCAGTTGGGCAGATCCTCGGGTTTCTCGGGCACCGTGTCCATCATCAATGCGGTGTATGGATGAACGCCCTGCCGTTCATAATGGAAGCTCGCAAACGCTCCTTCGCGATGCCGGGCCCAGGCCTTCTCTGGATCATCGGTGACAAAACAACTGCCGAAGGTATGAATCTTGACGGCGTCGGGACGCCGCTCTTGTTGCGCGCACGTCACGCGCCATTTCTCAAGCCACTGGTGCCACAGCGCTCCTCCCGTGAGGCTGGTGAAGAAGCCGCCCCAGGCCCCCACATCAAGACCCAAGCGTGCGACGCGTGACATGGCCTTCGTGGTAAACGGGGCGACCACGAAGGTTGGCGGATGGGGTTTCTGCAACGGTTTGGGATTTAGCCAGACGCCCTCCAGGTTCCAGTGCTTCCCATGAAAATCGAAGGGGCGGTCTTCCGTCCAACAACGCAGCAGCACTTCCAGCCCTTCCTCAAGAAGACTGGGCCGATGCTTGGGGTTTAAGCCGAGCATGCGAAACTCCATGTCGAACGTCTGTCCCACTTGGCCGAGGCCCACGTCGAGACGGCCATTGGAGAGAATGTCGAGCACCGCGAGCTGTTCCGCGAGGAGCACTGGGTGGTAGAACGGCAACTGGATGATATTGGAACAGATGCGCACCCGCTGCGTGCGCAGAGCGGCGGCGGTCAGCGTGACCGCGATCCCTGGGTTATAGCCGTCGGGATCTCCGTGGTGTTCACAGAGGCTGAGGGCATCGAAGCCGAGTCGTTCCATCTCCTGCATGTGGGCCCACGCGCCCGCGTAGAACTCCGGCCACGGTGTGAACCATTGGGGCTGTGGGGGATTGCGAAAATCGTACAAGACGCCAAATTTCATCACTTGCTCCTGTGCGTTGTCTCCTTGGTAGACGAAGAGAACGGCTCTCTTCGTCCAGGGCTTCCTCCATACCTTTTTCCGATGAACCGTGGCAACACGGTCTCGATTCGTGGCCACCGCGCACCGTAGTCAGACGTTCCCTCACCGCGTCATTCTGGCGCGCGCGACCAAGGGAGTCCCCGCATTAGGAAGCGAGGCGAAATTCAGCCCGATGGCGCAGCTTGATCCCCAGTGCGCGGGCGACGGCGTTGACGCGCTCGAGACTTGCGGATTGATAGTCCGTGGCTTCGTATCGCTGCACTTGCTGTGGTTTGAGGCCGAGCTTGTGTGCGAGCTCCTCTTGGCTAAGACCCGCGGCAATGCGTCCCTGAATCAGGGTCTTCGGCAAGTCTGCCAATGAGGTCAAGGCCAGCACCTTTTGCTTTCCCGACCGCAACCTTTCATATTCAGTGATCTCACACGCAAGGTCGGCTAATTGACTGCGCAGCGCGTCAAGTTGGGCTTTATGCAGCACCGGGTGGGCAGTGCGTTTCCCTGCTCCCCGCAGCTCTCGCAAAGCCTGAGTAAACTTGTCGGCTTGCGCTTTGGTCATCCGGTATTGTCGTTCGTTCTTAATCATGGTCGCCATCTCCTGAGGTTGAGAGCCAGAATCCCTTTTGCCGTTCCCGTCTCTTTATCCGTTTGAAAGAAGTCCAGGAATGTCTTGCCCGTGAGGCCTTCCGGGAGGTCGGCGGGGAAGAATTCTCCCAAAAACCGCGCTTTCTGCGCGGCCCGTGAGCGTGAGAAGTCCAAAAACACGGGGTCTAATAGATCGGGGTTTACGCCCGCCACGGCCCAGCACACATCCACATCACCGGGGTGTGGTTTGGTGGTGACGAAACTGCCGTCGATATACACCTGGTGACACCCGGCCTTCTTCAACAATGTGAGGGCACTGCGTAGTCCCGCTAGCAGTCGGACCCGCCGTGGGGTAAATCCCAGTCGAGATTCTAACTCTTTCCACGTGACCTCATGAATCCCCGCGGGCAGGGTGCCGGTGCGTGCAAAGGAGGGAATCATTAAGACAACTATATTGTTGTGTTGAGTGACCCGTCAACCGACCTTGTTGTTTTCCGGCAAGTGCAGTGGCATTCTTCCCTTCCTCAAAGTGAGACAGGGGAATGAGGGGCCACGGTCTCCAGTCATCTGCCGAACTTCCTCATTCGAGATCGCGCTCAGACCTCAAGCCCGGAAGAAGAGCCTCACATCGAAAATCAGGGGGCGAACGATTCCCCGCAGAGCACAGGAATGACCCACAACCGGGGTAAAAATAGTGAGTCCAAAGATACGCGGAAGCGCCACACAGAATGTTTCACGGTTTCACGGACGCTTCTGAAAAGTTTTTGTCCTCCGTGTTTGGTGACGGTGTTTCCGGGGTGCTTGCAAGAGTGCTAACAGGTGGTGATTGTCTGCCAGTTTGCACCTGTTAGCAGGAGGCGCACGCGTGGGTTGAAT
>JABFSC010000369.1 GCA_013140885.1 Deltaproteobacteria bacterium
CCCCAGCACCGAGCACCCAACACCTAGCCCCCATCCTCGCGGTGGACGCCGTCGGCATGACCGTCTCCGACATGGACCGCTCGGTCGAGTTCTATACGAAGGTGCTGTTCTTCGAGAAAGTGTCTGATGTCGAAGTGTGGGGCACGGAATATGAACATCTCCAAGGACTGTTTGGATTGCGGATGCGCGTCGTGCGCCTGAAGCTCGGAGACGAAGCCATTGAACTGAGTGAATATCTCGCGCCGCAAGGCCGTCCCATTCCGGTGGATTCACGTAGCAATGACCGCTGGTTTCAACATATCGCCATTATCGTGAACGATATGGACCGCGCCTACACGTGGCTGCGACAACACAAGGTCCAGCACGCGTCCACCGGCCCGCAACGCCTGCCGGACTGGAACCCCAATGCCGGTGGTATTCAGGCTTTCTACTTCAAGGACCCGGATGGACATGCCCTCGAAATTCTCCAGTTCCCCGCTGGCAAAGGCGATCGCAAATGGCACCGCGCGAGTGACAAGCTATTTCTTGGCATCGACCATACCGCGATCGTGGTCGCTGACACGGACGCAAGCCTGAAGTTCTACCGCGATCTCCTCGGCCTGCGGATTGCCGGGACAAGCGAGAACCACGGCCCGGAACAGGAACATCTCAACAACGTCTTTGGAGCGCGGCTCCGTATCACCGCGCTCCGTGCCGCGGAGGGGCCGGGAATCGAGTTCCTCGAATATCTCGCGCCGCGCGATGGGCGCCCCTATCCTGAAGATGCGCGCGCCAACGACCTGCTCCATTGGCAAACCACTCTGCTGACTCACAGCGCTGACCCCTTGACTCAACGCGTAGGGGAGGGGGCGTACAACCTCCTCTCTCCTGGCTCCGTTTCTCTCTCCAACCCTCAGTTGGGATTTCGCAAAGCCGTCACTGTGCGTGATCCAGATGGACATGTGATGCGGATCGTTGAAAAATAGACTGAGCGAGGACCGGAGGAGAATTATGACTGCCGAAGAACAACGACTGCAAGAAGCGCGCGACCGCAAAGTGAATTGGAAACGCTGGGGGCCGTATCTCAGTGAACGCGCGTGGGGCACTGTGCGCGAGGATTATAGTCCATACGGGGCCGCGTGGGATTACTTGCCGCACGATCACGCGCGCTCCAAGGCCTACCGCTGGAATGAAGATGGTTTGGGCGGCATCTGCGACCGCCAGCAATTCATCTGCTTCGCCCTGGCGCTGTGGAATGGTCGTGACCCCATCCTCAAGGAACGCCTCTTCGGTTTGACCGGCAATGAGGGCAATCACGGTGAGGACGTCAAGGAATACTACTTCTATCTCGATTCCACCCCGACCCATTCGTACATGAAGTTTCTCTACAAATATCCACAGGGCGAGTTTCCTTACGCTTGGCTCGTCGAGGAAAATCGTCGTCGCGATCGTCGCGCCTTGGAGTTTGAACTCCTCGACACCGGCATTTTTAATGACAACCGGTACTGTGATGTGGTCGTTGAGTATGCCAAAGCGAGCGCGGAAGACATCTTGATTCGCATCCATGCCACGAACCGTGGCGCTGACGCCGCGCGGTTGCACCTGCTGCCCACGCTCTGGTTCCGCAACACGTGGGCTGGTGGGCTCGATGTCCGTCGCCCTTCGTTACGCGCGGGGAGCGATGCCACCATTGAGATTCGCCATGAATACTATGGGCGGCGCTGGCTCTCGTATGAAGGAACGCCGGAGCTGCTGTTCACGGAGAATGAGACCAATCTCAAGCGGCTCCACGGCGCTGAGAATGTGACCCCCTATGTCAAGGATGGCATCAACGACTACCTCGTGCGGGGAGCACGTGATGCGGTGAACCCGGAACAAGAGGGGACGAAAGCCGCCGTGCATTATCCGCTCACCATTGGCCCTGGCGAGAGCACTACGATTCGTCTGCGGCTCCGCGATACGAAGCCTGAGGGGAAACCTCCTTTCGGTGAGGATTTCGACGTCACTTTCACCGCGCGACAACGTGAAGCCGACGAATTCTACGCGCCGGTCATTCTCGCGGGACTCTCCGTCGATGCGCGCAACGTCATGCGGCAGGCACTGGCGGGCATGCTGTGGAGCAAACAGTTTTATTACTACGACGTGAATCGCTGGCTCCGTGGCGATCCCACTGAACCGTCGCCTCCACCAGAACGCCTTCATGGTCGCAACCATGACTGGACGCATCTCTACAATGCCGATGTCATCTCCATGTGTGACAAGTGGGAGTATCCGTGGTTCGCCGCGTGGGACCTGGCTTTTCACTGTGTTCCCCTGGCGCTCGTTGACGTGGATTTCGCCAAGGAGCAGCTCATCCTCTTATTGCGAGAATGGTACATGCACCCCAACGGCCAGCTTCCCGCCTATGAATGGGCGTTTGGTGACGTGAACCCCCCGGTGCATGCCTGGGCCGCGTGGCGCGTGTACAAGATCGAGCAAAAGCGCCGTGGTGTCGCCGACCGCAAATTCCTGGCGCGCGTGTTTCACAAGCTCATGCTCAACTTCACGTGGTGGGTGAATCGCAAGGATGCCGAGGGACGCAACGTCTTCCAGGGTGGATTTCTCGGCATGGACAATGTCGGCATCTTCGACCGTAGCGCGCCGCTGCCGACAGGTGGCCACCTTGAACAATCCGACGGGACCAGTTGGATGGGCATGTACTGCTTGAATATGCTGACCATCGCGCTGGAGTTGGCTCGTGAAGATGCGGCGTATGAAGACGTGGCCAGCAAGTTCTTCGAGCACTTTGTCTATATCTGCGAGGCGATCAACAATCTGGGTGACGAAGGCTTGTCGTTGTGGGACCCTGATGATGGTTTTTACTATGACGTGCTCCATCCCGAACACGGGAGACCTTTTCCACTCAAAGTCCGTTCCATGGTCGGTCTGGCTCCGCTCTTCGCGGTGGAGACGCTCGACTCGGGAGTCATCGACAAGTTGCCTGGGTTCAAGCGCCGCATGCAGTGGTTCATCGAGAATCGCCCGGCGTTGAGCGAGCATCTGGAAACCCGGACAACCGAAGACGGGCGGGTGCTCCGGTTTCTGTCGCTCGTCAATCGTGAGCGTCTGCCACAAGTGCTGCGCTATATGTTGGACGAGAACGAGTTTCTCGCTCCCCACGGGATTCGCTCGCTTTCACGGTTCCATCGTGACCATCCCTACACATTGTCGGTCAACGGGATGGAACATCGAGTGAACTACGAACCCGCGGAATCGAGTACCGGCCTGTTCGGTGGCAACTCCAACTGGCGCGGGCCGATTTGGTTTCCCATGAATTATTTGCTCATCGAATCGTTACAGAAGTTCCACTATTTCTTGGGTGATTCGTACACGGTGGAATGTCCCACGGGTTCGGGGAATCGTCACACGCTCTGGGGAGTCGCGAGTGATCTCTCGCGTCGGCTCTCGCGGTTGTTGTTACGCGATGGTGATGGGCATCGACCGGTCTATGGTGGAAGCGAGAAGTTTCAGACCGACCCACATTGGCGCGATCTCATCCTTTTCTACGAATACTTCCACGGCGACATCGGCGCGGGTATCGGCGCGAGTCATCAAACCGGCTGGACAGGATTGGTGGCGAAGTTACTGCAACAGAGTGGGGAGTGAGAGTGCGGAGTCAAGGCAGTTCGGAGTGCGGAGTCGGGGCAGCGTGGAGTCAAACAAGTTCGGAGTCAACGCGGATGCCTGAAAGTTCCCTCTCCCGGTTGAGAGAGGGCTAAGGTAAGAGGGGGCAGCGGGAGGGAGATCCTCGGTTGTTGCGCGAGAGTTGGGTGGATTTTCGTGGACTTTGGGAGAGTTTCCGTTTAGGGTTGGCGATGGCTCATCCAAAATTTCATGAGTGCAAAGTTAGGAAAGGAGTTTCCGATGTCTGGTTCCATCCTCGATGTGTTGAGTCAACAACTTGGTGGTGATGTCGTGAAGCAACTGAGCGCGCAACTCGGTGCCGATGAAGGGTCAGTGAATACCGCCATTACCGCCGCGCTGCCGATGCTGCTTGGCGGACTGGCGAAAAACTCCGCGACCCCACAAGGGGCGGAAGCGCTCTCGTCGGCTTTAGCACGTGACCACGACGGCGGGATTCTCGACAATCTGACGGGCTTCCTCGGCAGCGGCAATGCTGGAGCGGGGCCAAATATCCTCGGCCATGTTTTCGGTGGGAAAACCGACACGGTGGCGTCGGCACTGGGACAAGCGTCTGGGCTCAATGCCGGGTCGGCGGGTAGTTTGCTCGCGATGCTCGCACCCGTGGTGATGGGGGCTTTGGGCCGCACTCAGCAACAAAGTGGCTTGGATTCCGGCGGGCTCGCGAACATGCTGGGCAATGAACGGGCGCAACTTGAACAATCGTCGTCTGGATTAGGCGGGCTGATGCGGATGTTGGATTTCGATGGCGATGGCCAGGTGATGGACAACATTGGGGAAATCGCTGGCGCGTTGGGGAGTTTGTTTCGTCGGTAGTCGGGTGGATGGACAATTAACCGTCCATGTGGGTCATAATTTCACCTGCTCCTTGCCGGTGACGGAATGGAGCGCGTTTACAGTATTACGGCAGGCGTAAAGCAGAAGGGGAGGAGGTTCGGCGTATGATAGGCGGACTCATACAAATTCTGTTCTTCTTAATGTTATTCGGTGCCGCGCTGTTAGCGGCGGGGGTCATGGGGAATCGGTTGCCACTCGCGGAGCCGCCAGGCTGGGGTACGCGACTTTCGACGTACCTGAATACCAATGTGGCTGAGACGACGGTGGATTCTCCGTTTCCCGAATTGCGCCTGCGTCGCTACGAGGCTCCGCCCGCGTTGCTTTTCGAGATCACACGCAAAGCCGTGGAGCGCTTACGTTGGGAATCGACGCTTGATCACGAGAAGAAAGAGATCAAAGCGGTGGTGACCTCCAAGTTGTGGAAATTCAAGGATGACGTGACGATCCAGATTCAGCCCGCGCAGCCGAGCGGCAGCACGCTCTTCGTGCGTTCCGCCTCGCGGACAGGAAAGGGGGATTTAGGGGCGAATACGCGACATGTGATGGACTTGATTCAAATGGTTGATGACACGGTGCCGAAGGAAGCGCTGGTGAAAGAGAATGAAGAATGAAGAATTAAGGATGAAGAATTGCATGAGACCTTGGACCTTGGACTTCGGACCTTGGACTTGAATAGAAAAGGGGGAGAGCATGGCAGAGTTTCGTGAAGAAGTTGTTGAGATCAGCGGTGCCAAAGTGCATCTCATTCGGGGAGGAAAAGGGAAGCCTCTCTTGTTGTTACATGGTGCTGGTGGGAATCCTGGGTGGCTGCATTGCCATGACCTGCTCGCCCAACACTATGAAGTCTATTTCCCCACGCATCCAGGCTTTGGTCGCTCGACCCGACCAGCGTGGCTCGACTCCATGACCGACATGGTGGACTTCTACATGGATTTTCTCGACCATTTTCAGATGCAGCGAGTGCCAGTCGTCGGCTTTTCGATGGGTGGATGGATCGCCGCGGAACTGGCGGCCACGTGCCCGGAGCGCGTCGAGAAGCTCGTCCTCGTCAATGCCGTCGGATTACGAGTCGAAGGCGCGGAGATCGCCGATATTTTCTTGCTCTCGCCCCAAGAACTCGCGCCGATGGTGTTCTTCGATGTCGCCCAAGTCGCCGAGCGCGACAAGCTCTTTCCCGTGAAACCAACGCCTGAAGAAGTGGAGCTACGTGAGAACAGTCAGATCATGGCGCAACTGTTGGGTTGGAAACCTTACATGTACAACCCAAAGCTCATCCATCGCTTGCGACGGGTCAAATCGCCGACGCTGGTGGTGTGGGGCAAGCAGGACCGGCTGGTGCCGTTGGCGCACGGGGAAACGTACCACAAGGCGATTCGCGGATCGGAACTGAAAGTGATTGATCGCTGTGGACATTCGCCGCAGTTGGAACGGCCCGCCGAGTTTGTCGCGCTAGTTGAGGAATTCTTGGAACGAAAATAGGAAAGGGGAGGAGCCATGATCGACTACTACTATTTCAGTGAGATGCCATATCCAGAGACACCGGAACTCGACCAGTATCCATCCATTCGGCTGACCTATCCGAACAAATACTTTAATCCTGAGAAAGGCGCGCAGCTTTATAAACGGTATCTTGATGAATATGTCTACGCGGAGACGGCTGGCTTCGATGGGCTGATGGTGAATGAGCATCACAACACGCCTACGTGTCTCCATCTGTCGGCCAACATCAGCGCGACGGCACTGATCGCGCGCACCAAAGCCTGCAAAATCCTTTTGTTGGGGAACGTGATCGCCTTGTGGGACAATCCGGTCCGCCTCGCTGAAGAAGTGGCGATGATGGATTTGATATCGGGCGGGCGGCTCATCTCCGGGTTCGTGCGTGGCATCGGCATTGAGCAGTTCTCCATGAATATCGATCCGGGTCTGAACCGCGAACGCTATCAAGAATCACATGATCTGATTATCAAGACCTGGACCGAGCCGGGTCCGTTTCGCTGGGAAGGTAAGCACTTTCAGTTTCGTTATGTGAATCCCTGGGTATTCCCGTTACAGAAACCACACCCACCGATTTGGATTCCAGGTATCGGCAGCGCGGAGTCGATCAGGTGGGCCGCGCGGCATCGGTATCCGTATGTGTCGTTTCTGGCACCAATGGACATGGCGGAACAGTGGTTCGACATTTACCGCGAGACCGCGCGTGAGACGGGGTACACGGCGACCCCGGAGAATTTGGGGTACATGACTGGACTGTTCGTGGCGGACACGGAAGCCGACGCGCGCAAGTCGTTCGAGCATTATCTGTGGCGGACGCAGACCTCCTTAAAGGGACCGATTCACTATTACATGCCAGTCGGGATGACGACGCGCGGCACCGCGTCGATTCTCACGGAAGGCTCAGGGCCGAAAAAACATAAACCAGTCTTCCAGATGTCAATTGATGATCTGCAAGAAGCCGGTGGTTTCGTGGTGGGGACGCCGAAGCAGGTGACGCAGCGGATCAAGGAAATCATTAAACGCCTGGGCATCGGTCACATGATCTTCGAGGCGCAGTATGGTGGCTTGCCGCACGACCTCACCATGCGGAGCATTGAGCTGATGGGGAAAGAGGTGTTGCCGGTGTTGCGGAAAGAGTTGGCGTAAAGAAAACGTCAAGAGCCGCCGATGCGAACGATAAGAAAGGCAGGCGAGCTGAGAAATGACTCGCCTGAATACACATCATGAGATACCTGAAATTGTTCTTGATCTTTCTGGTCGCGGTGCTTCATAGCGGCGGAATGGCGTATGGGGAAATGTACAAATGGGTTGATAAGAATGGGGTCATGCATTTTGGTGATGCACCACCGCACAATGTTGAAAAGACCAACAAGGTTGAGGCGATACCTACAACCCCACGCGGAACTTCCAGCTCGCAAGTGGACTCGGACAAGGAGCTGAAATCCCAAGTGACGAATCGCTCCGTCAAGAAAGCTCCTCCTCTTGTTGAAACCCCAGCGCCAGTGATGGCGGATGCGAACGTTGAAATGTTCATGACAAGCTGGTGTGGATACTGTAAAAAGACGCGCGAGTATTTTCAGGCACGGGGAATCGCGATCACCGAATATGATGTCGAAACCGATCCCGCAGCCGCGCAACGTAAGCAAGAAATCCTCCCTAGTCCTGGTGTCCCACTGGTGGTGATCAACGGGACCCCGATTCAGGGATACTCCCCGCACGCATTCGAGCAGGCGTTGCAGGGGCGGTGAGAACGTAAAACGTAACAAGAATAAAGCGTGAAACGTAAAAAGAATACAACGGCAGCAGACATCTGATTGGTCTCCTTACGTTTTACGCTTTACGGGTTACGTCTTTTTCTCAAGGAGACAGCATGGATTTTGCCCTGACCCCAGAACAAGAAGCCTTTCGCGCCGAGATCCGCCAGTTTCTCGCGACCGAGGTGCCTGAAGACAAACGCACCGAGGATGGTTGGATCGTCGGGTTCTCACGTGAATTCTCACGGAAGCTCGGCGCGCGGGGGTTGATCGGTGTTACCTGGCCAAAGAAGTATGGTGGCCAGGAACGCTCCTATTTGGATCGCGTGATTCTCACCGAAGAGCTACTCCGCGCTGGTGCTCCCGTGGCGGCGCACTGGTTGGGAGACCGCCAAGTCGGTCCAGCCTTGCTTGCGTATGGCAGTGAAGAACAGAAAGCCGAGATTCTGCCGCGCGTGACCAGCGGAGAAATCGTTTTCTGTTTGGGCATGAGTGAACCCGGAGCAGGGTCCGACCTTGCGTCGTTGCGTACCAAAGCCGAGGAAGACGGGGACGATTTTCTCCTGACCGGCCAAAAAATCTGGACCAGTTTTGCGCATGTCGCGGACTACGCCTATCTTGTGGCCCGGACGGATGCGAACGCACCAAAACATAAAGGCATTAGTGAGTTTCTCGTCGATATGAAAACTCCAGGGGTGACGGTGCGTCCCTTGATCGATATTACTGGGGAACATCATTTCAATGAGGTCTTTTTTGATGGCGCGCGCATCGGGAAGAAATGGCTGATTGGCGAGAAAAATCGCGGCTGGTATCAGATCGCCTCGCAACTCGACTATGAGCGGAGCGGCATCGAGCGATTGCTGAGCAACTACCCGCTGTTCCGCGACACAGTGAAATACGCCAAAGAGCAGGGACTTACGAAGGACCCGGTCATCCGCAATCAGTTGGCGCAAATGCGCATTGAACTCGATATTGGGCGGTCGCTGGTCTACAAAGTCGCGTGGTCGCTGACCAAAGGGTTCGTGCCCAATTACGAGGCCGCGATGGCCAAATGCTTTTGCACGGAAGTCGAGCAACGCATCGCGCAAACCGTGTCCAGCATTCTGGGTGACTACGCGGTGCTGATGCCAGGCTCACCCGCTGCGCGGCTCGCTGGTCGAGCCGCGCATGAGTACCTCTATGCGCCCGCGTACACCATTCAAGGTGGGACCAGTAATGTCTTGCGTAATATCATGGCGATTCGCGGGTTAGGGTTGCAGGCGGGGTAAACGGCCTATGGCTTATAGCTCATGGTTAAACGGCAATGGCGTCAAGTGAGGGTTTTTCAGGTTCCCTCTCCCGGCTGGGAGAGGGCTAGGGTGAAGGGGATCAAGTGATCATTCCTTTATTTGTTCCTTTAACTTTTTCGCATGGCGGAAAATTCTATGCTTTTGACAAATAAAGTGGCGTTGATTACCGGCGCCGCGCGCGGAACCGGAGCGGGGATCGCGCGCGTGTTCGCTCGTGAAGGCGCGTGCGTGGTCATCAATCAAGTACAAGATGAAGGCAATCCGCAACGAGTGCTTGAAGAAATTCAAGCGGCTGGAGGGAGGGCACTCGTAGTGAAGGCTGACATCACCAATGAGACGCAAGTGCGCGACATGGTAAAGAAAGCCGAGGATGTTTTTGGTCAGGTCGATATTCTTGTGAGTAATTACGCCGCGGCGATTCCGAGAAAGAGCTTTCAAGATACGACCTGGGCGCAATGGCAAGAGCAGATCGACACTACCGTGAAAGCGGCGTTTCTCTGTTCACAAGCGGTGCTGCCTGGCATGAAGGCGCGCCGGTGGGGGAGGGTGATTAGCATCAACACGATCGGGATTCACCAACCGTCGCCACAGTATCATGGCTATACCGCCGCAAAGACAGCCATGCTCGGCTTCACTCGTAACCTGGCGGTTGAAGTCGGTCAGTTTAACATCACGGTGAACATTGTGTCTCCGGGCCTAACCTTAACGGAGGAGGTGAAGGCAATGCTGACTCCTGAATCTCAAGAAAAACATGAAAAGCAGGTGCCGTTGCGACGGTCAGGCACGGTGGAGGACACCGCCAACGCGGTGTTGTTCTTCGCGTCCGAGCTGGGCAGTTTTGTGACTGGCCATTATCTCCCCGTGTGTGGTGGGCAGGTCATTGCTTAGAACCATTGTCGAGGAAACGGCCCCTTAATGATTTTATGTCTGATAATTTTTCTCTTGTCGTAAATACTTCAGGTCTCCTCTGTTTCGTCGGAAGGTGGAGTGTTTTTTGTGGACACCTCGGAAATTTCAGTTTATGGTCAGCGCGGGCTCACCCACGAAAACTCTTAATGACTTGGTTCAGTGAGGAATTATGCAACGTCGAGCAATCGCACTTTTTACCCCCACTATCAAGGATATGGTCGAAGTGGCTCGCTTAGCGGATGACGCGGGCTTTGATTCGGTGTGGAACGGCGAGTTCTTTAACCGCAATGGTCTGGTGACACTGGCGGCGGTGGCGCAGGCCACCAAGCGCACCAAAATCGCTACCGGCATCGCCTATGCCTATATGCGTAATCCGGTGCTCAATGCGACCGGCGCGATGGATCTGGATGAGATGTCCGGTGGACGGATGATTCTTGGACTTGGGAGTGGCACCAAGTCCATGAACGAGGGCTGGTATGGTCAGCCGTTCGAGCCACGCTCCGCCGCGAAAATGAAGGAGTGCGTGACGCTGATTCGCAAAATCTGGGCGTCGCACAAAGGCCTGGGCGTCAAGTTCGAGGGACAATTTTATCGCTTGAACATTCCCGCCTTCTCTCGCCCCTACGCGGTGCGCGACCGGATTCCCCTCTACTTGGCGGCGGTGCAGAAAGGCATGCTGCGCACAACTGGTGAGGTGGCCGATGGGCTGGTGGGCCATCCGCTGTATAGCCGTAAGTACATCGCTGAGTACATCAAGCCAAACCTGGAAATTGGCGCGAAACGGGCAGGGCGGACGGTGGGGGATATCGACGTGACCTCGCTGCTCATTACGTCCATTAGTCGTGATCGCGAGCAGGCGCTACGGGACGCGAAGAATCAGATCGCCTTTTACGCTTCCGTGAAGTCCTACGAGGAGATTCTCAATCTGCACGGCTGGGAAAAGCAGAAGCTGGCGATTTGGGAACATTTCCGCACGTTCAATCTGCCGAAGATGGCGGAGGCGGTTACCGACGATATGGTGGAGCAGATCGCGGTCGCGGGGACGCCCGATGAATGTCACGAGCAGATCAAGAAGTGGGATGGGCTCATCAACCTCCCGATTCTCTACACGCCGACGGCGGGTGTTCGTGCCGAACGGGTGATGGAGAATCATCGACTGATTGTTGAGACCTTCGCGCGGTGAGCTTTTCTGGACTTGAAGAATTGTGCCGCTCAACATCGGCGTATTTCGATCCCCCTCACCCTGACCCTCTCCCAGCCGGGAGAGGGAACCTGGAAGCCGCTGCTCTGCTATAGATCCTCATTCGAGCTTGTGCATGAGCCGCTCTCGTTCGAGATCAAGCTCGCTCTTAATGCCCAGCCGATGGAGTGCGTCGTTCGCCTCGTCCAGTGCGGTACTCGACGCCACCGCGCGCGCGGGGCGGGCCACGGATTGGTAGACAATGGTCGGGGAGAGATAGAAGGTGAGGGTGGTGAGCGGCGTGAGTTTGACGGACCGCTGATCGTGGCGGATGCTGCCCTTGCCCCATGCCCCGCGCGCGCATTGCAGTGGAATGGCGCTGGCTTCAGTGGGCACCTTCTCAATGACATCCTCCAACTCGCTCACCACCTGCGGGGTTAAGCCCCACGTTCCCAAGAGTCCGCCCGCTTTGCTGACCTGCGCGAGCGCGTATTCGATTTCGTCGGTCGTCAGTTCTCCGTCACTGCCATAGCCGAAGACTCCCCATATCGCCTGCTGGCCGCGTTGTTCGAGTTCATGGAAAGCGGCGAGCATCACGGCGTCGGCCAATGGACTGCGCAGGCCAGGCTCGCCTCCGTAAGCGAGGGAATCACCACCAACGTCAATGCCGACGAGGAGGTCAACGCCCAATGCCGTGATGGCGGCTTCGAGTCCAGCGACCGCTCCGGCGACACCATCATTAATATCGACGTGCAACACCTCCCAACCGTAGAGCGCGGCCATTTCGGTCTCTGTGAACCGTAGCCCGGCGTATGTGTGGGTCGCGCCGTTTACCATCCATGCCTGTGGATGGAGGATGCGGGCATTTTCAATTTCCACCAACCGACGTGGGCCAGGGGTTGGGTCGTAGAGGAACCGTTCCCAGGGCAGTCCTCCCAACGTAAAACGTAATCCGCAGAACTCGAGAAAGCGGGCCGTGGCCAGCGCCCCGACCACATCACCGCCGCCGCCCACGCCGATCACGAGCGCGTGCGTGCTCCCACGGATGAGTGATTCGAGGGAAACTCGCTGTGAGTGCATAGTGATATGGGGAATGTTTCACGCGAAACAGTTGGAAGTATCGGATGAAGAACGGAAAGGTGAAGCGATACTTTGATGGGAATGAAAATGTTGAGTGGTTCTGGCGTTGTTGTCGTGGATTGTTAAATGAGCCTTCGCTCAGTCTTGGATGTAGACGGGGGTGCCAACCGTGACGAGCGCATAGAGTTCTTTAATGTCTTTTGGGAGCATCGACACGCATCCGAGCGTCCAATCAATGCCAGCGCGATTGAAAGATTCACGGTCACTCCCATGAATGCCGATCGCGCCC
>JABFSC010000603.1 GCA_013140885.1 Deltaproteobacteria bacterium
GCGCTGCAATCGCTACAAAGGGCCGAATGTCGGTTCGTTTGACCCGTCCACCGGGGCTTTGGTCCCTTTGTTCAATCCACGCGCGCAAATCTGGACGGAGCACTTCCAGTGGGAGGGAGCAACGATCTTCCCCCTCACCCCGGAAGGCCGCGTGACGGTGAGGATTCTTCGTTTGAACGATGTGGACCGGTGTGTTGAACGACAGCGCCTCATGGAAGCTGGGCTGTATTTCCCCGCCAATGCACGGCGATAAGCCCAAGTCTTCACTGGGCCAGCTTTCACCACCCCCTGCCCAAGTCCACGTTTTGTGCTAGGGGTTGGGCCAATTCATTTTTGTAGATGGAGGCAGCGTGCTCAGCCCTTATCGTGTACTCGATCTCACAACCGAACGTGGCCTGCTGTGCGGGCAGATTCTGGGAGACCTCGGAGCCGATGTGCTCAAGATCGAACCGCCGGGCGGCTCTCCCGCGCGACGGCTTGGGCCGTTTTACCATGATGTCCCCGATGCCAATCGCTCGCTCTATTGGTGGGCCTATAATCGTAATAAACGCGGCATCACGCTCAATCTCGAAACCGATGAAGGACAAGCGCTGCTGCGCCGCCTGGTGCCCAGCGCGCATTTCCTCATCGAGTCCGATAACCCCGGCACGATGGCCGAAAAGGGGCTGAGTTACCCAGACCTGGAAAAACTCAATCCCGGCTTGGTGTATCTCTCCATCTCCGCGTTCGGTCAGGATGGCCCCAAGGCCAGTTATGTCGATAGCGATCTGGTGATCCTCGCCGCTGGTGGACCATTGGTGCTCACTGGCGATGATGATCGTCCGCCGGTGCGGCTGAGTGTTCCGCAAGCCTATCTGCATGCCTGCGCGGAAGCGGCGGTGGCCGCGCTGGTCGCCAATCACGAACGGCAGCGCTCGGGCCGTGGGCAGCATGTGGACGTGTCCGCGCAACAAGCGGTCGCGCAAGCCACGCAGGCCATGATCCTAGCCGCCCCATTAGGGGAAGCGGAGATTAAACGGATGGCCGGCGGCGTCAAAATAGGCTCACTCAACATCCGCCTCGTCTGGCCCGCCAAGGATGGCTATGTCGCGATCACGTTCCTGTTCGGCACCGCCTTCGCCCATTTCACCAAGCGGTTAATGGACTGGGTCTATGAAGAAGGGATTTGCGACCAAGCGACGCGTGACACCAATTGGCTGACGTTTGGGGCCGTACTCTTCAGTGGCGAAGGTCGCCAGGAATATGAGCGGCTCAAGGGTGTGCTGGAGGAATTCACCAAAACCAAGACCAAGGCGGAATTGCTCCAAGGCGCGCTCGACCGGGGGCTCATCATGGCGCCCATCGCCAAGATTGATGAGGTCGTCCACAGCCCACAACTGGCGGCGCGGCACTACTGGTGCGAAGTGGAACACCCGGAGCTGGGGGAGACGTTTCGCTATCCTGGGCCGTTCGTGAAATTCAGCGAAACGCCACTGGCCTACCGTCGCCGTCCACCGCTCATCGGTGAGCATAATCACGAGGTGTATGTGGGCGAGCTGGGCATGAGTGAAGCAGAATTCGCCGGGCTGCAACGGCGCGGCATTATTTGACGCACGAGGGGGAACATCACCATGACGAACACACTACCATTAGCCGATGTCAAAATTCTTGATCTCATGTGGGTCATGGCCGGACCCGCTGGGACGCGCGTGCTGGCGGACTATGGCGCGACGCTGGTACGGGTCGAGTCCGCGAAACGCATCGATACCGCGCGCACGCTGCAACCGTTCCATAACCGCAAGCCAGGGCCAGACAGCTCCGCGCTGTTTCAGAATCTCAACACGGGCAAGTTGGGGCTGTCGCTGGACCTCAACAACGAACAGGCGCGTGACGTGATTCGCGATCTTGTGCGCTGGGCGGATGTCGTGACCGAGTCGTTCTCGCCGCGCGCGATGAAGATGTGGGGGCTCGACTATGAGTCACTGCGCAAGATCAAGCCCGACATCATTATGATTAGCTCCTGCCTCATGGGGCAGACTGGACCAATGGCCAAGTTCGCCGGGTTTGGCAATCTCGCGGCGGCGATTTCGGGCTTCTTCAACTTGACTGGATGGCCGGATCGCATCCCGGCGGGCCCCTTCAGCGCCTACACTGATTACGTGGCCCCACGCTTCACCGCGTTGTCGATCTTGGCCGCGCTCGACCACCGTCGCCGCACTGGGCAGGGCCAATACATCGACCAATCGCAAGCCGAAGCCACGCTGCATTTCCTCACCCCGGCGTTGCTCGATTATACCGTCAACGGTCGCGTGCAAGGCGCGACGGGCAATCGCGATCCACACATGGCTCCACATGGCGTTTACCCCGCAGCGGGGACGGACCGCTGGGTAGCGATTGTCGTGCAGACGGAAGAGCAATGGCAGTCGTTGTGTAACGTGATGCACCGCCCGGATTTACTCCGAGATGAACGATTTATGACGCTGGAGGCTCGACTTGCCCATCAGGACGAACTTGAAGCCCAAGTGTCCGCGTGGACCAAGATGCTTGACCCCTTCCGTATCGAGGCCATGCTTCAGGCCCGTGGTGTGTCAGCGGGCGCGGTCAGTACCACGCATGAAGTCTATAAAGACCCACAGTTCACCCATCGGGGCCATTTCGTGGAACTCGAACATCCCACGTATGGCCACACCACGGTCGAGGGTTCGCGCTTCCGGTTGTCACGCACGCCAGCTCAGGTCAATCGCTGCGCGCCGACACTGGGGCGCGATAACCAATATGTCTTGGAAACAATCCTGGGATATAGCGAAGAGAAAATCAGCGAACTGGCGGTGGCGGGCGCGCTGGAATGAATGACAATGGTTTGCAGTTGCGTGCGGACTGTCTAGTACCGTGTCTCATAAATTTGAGAGCGGTCCTTCTCCTTTGGACTGCGGCGGCTGTGACGCCGCTTTGGCTGAGTGCGGGGCAGAGGGCAGGCAGAACCGAGCACCGCCAAAGCGCCGCCGCTGGCGGCGCACTCCATAGTGGGAACGCGTCGGATAAATCCGGCTTTTTCTGACGCCCCATTCATGGGGCGTCTTGACGTAGCCCGGTGATTGATCGCCGGGTGGTGGCGGCATTCAGCACCGCGCCCGCGGTAGCCTTTCTGCCGTGCTCCCAAGGTTAGCCGCCCTGAAGCTCCCGCACCGCCTGCTCGAACTCCTCGTCATGCTCCTCGCGAAGTTCACTCTTCCCCAACGCCGTCTTCATCTCGCCAATTTGTTGCTCCCAGCGTGCCATCGCTCGCGGATCAAACACCAAGCGCATCGTGTAATGCTCGGCGCAGTCTTCATTCAAAAACACAACGGCCAGCGCCTCTTGCCGGAGAAATTTCCCCAGTATGTCGCTATCAACCACGTGACGTGGGTTGAGGAAGAACATGCCGCCGGTCTCTGGTCCGAACGTGGGATGCAGTCGATAGGTCACGATCACCACCCAGGTCCCGTGCGCGCTTTGCCACGTGGACAGGTCGATGGTCAGGGGGGGATGGGCATCCAGAAAAAAATCAATCAACTCCACTCTCACCACAAGTGCCAGCTCGTCGGTTCCCGCGCGATCAATGAACCGGGGGCAATAGAGCGGCTCTTCCCGAAGCAGGCTCCAACTTTCCTTGTTGATGACGATTCCCGTCTGTGCCATAGCGTATCCTCCCGTGTTGACCTGGGTATCAGTGTCAATCATACATACATCGAAAACAGGAGGAACGTACATGGCAAACGCGGAAATCGTGGCGATTGGATCGGAATTATTGTTAGGCCAGATCGTGGACACCAACTCCACGTGGCTGGCGCAACGGCTGACGGCGTTGGGAGTGAACCTGTTCCACAAAGCCGTGGTGGGCGATAATCCCGAACGCATGCGCGAGGCGCTGACCCGCGCGCTTG
>JABFSC010000225.1 GCA_013140885.1 Deltaproteobacteria bacterium
CCGGGAAAAAGACAGTTTTTTATTCACTAGTGGTGAGATTTTTGCTTCTTAAAATATCACCACTAGTATGTGAAATTTTCATTTATTCAATAAAATCAAACAATTAAAGGATCTTTACTGTAGTGGCCACTGACCTCGCAGCGCGGCGTTCTGCAGCGCGTCGTATGCCAGACATGCCCTTTGTTCTCCACATGCACAGGCACCACCCATTGTAGCGCACACGCTCCACCGCCTTTTTACCCCTTGTCCAGCACTGTCCTGGCTCTGTTGCCTTACTGCAACCGCGGTTTAATCCGCGTCATAAACGTCTCCATCGTCCGCGCGCTACTCTCAAACGATTGCAACGAGAGTTCAAAGACGCAATGCTGCGTCCCAGCTTTTTGATACGCCTGCAGTCGCATGGTAATGGTGTCAATATCGCCGCGCAACAAGTCCCGTCCGGGACGTGGGGCATACGCTAAGACCTCTTGCGACACCCCTTCGATAAACAAGGGCGCGCGTACGGAAATGACCGGCGCGCCCACGCGCCCGTGCTTCGTCCAGAGTTGCTTGAGATGTTGTACCCCCTCACCCATGGCCTCGGGCGTAAGGTTTGTGGCATGCCAGCCGTCGCCAAACTCAGCGGCGCGCCGACGGGCGCGGGGGCTGACTCCGCCGACCCAGATCGGGAGGTGGTGCTGCGCGGGTAGAGGAGACACTTTCATATCGTGAAATGAGGTGTACTGCCCGGAAAAACTGACTGCTTCCTGCGTCCACGTTGCTCGCATCACGCGTAAGCACTCGTCGCTCACTTTGCCGCGCTCTGCATACGGCGTACCCAAGGCCGCAAACTCCTCCGTCATCCAACCGCCGCCCACACCCACGATCAGTCGCCCGCCGGATAATTGGTCGATCGTGGCGAGCATTTTCGCCAAGACCACCGGATTCCGATATGGCAGAATGAGGACGCTGGTCCCGAGTTTGACCCGAGGCACGAGTCCCGCCAGGTGACTCAGTAATGTCACCGGCTCTAACATATGGTCGCGGTAAATCAGATCCATGGTCTGGGGGACGATGATATGGTCGGTCACCCACACCGAGTCAAATCCCATCTGCTCCGCGTACTGCACGTTCTCAATAATTTTTCGTACATCGATAACTTTCCCGTAATGGGGAATACACATGCCAAATTCCATAGGCGCCCCTCCTCTTGTGGCTTATAGCTCGCGCGCTCTGCTCGCTCTCTAAGGTGAGCGCCATGATCTTTGGCGGGCCGTAGCTCAGGACGGCCTGGTACTGGATATTCTGGGACAACGTCACCGTGATATGCTGGCAGCCAAGAGGTTCCTCCGCAAACTTCTGACGGGATTACCCTCTGTCCCTCACGAGAGTATCACTCATACACGCAAGAGCTATGAGGCCGCTCCCTTTCCCTCACGCTTGCCCATCACCTTCCCTCTCGCTCTCCCGCTGCGCACACTGCGGCCATGCTCGAAATAGCCACAACGCGCTTGCCTTGTCTGACATCGTTGCGATCGAAGCCGTTGGTGCAGTACCCGAACGAGATGCCCGTAGCGGGGTCCGCCCACGCCACCTGACCACCAGCGCCATTGTGGCCGAAGGCGTCCGCCGAGTTCGTTTTCCCAAAACCACGCACCCCTGCCTTGCCATCGCCGCCAGCGACCACCATCCCCAGACACCGGTTCGGTTGAACGCGCAGGAACCGATCGAAATACCCTTCGGTACGTATCCGCAGCACGTCGCGCAGCACATCCTCGCGCCAGACTTGTTTGCCGTCCGGTGCGCGGCCCCCATTCACCAGCGCTTGGTAGAACATTGCCAATGCGTCAGCGGTCACCACCGCGCCGCCGCCGGGACACCCGGCCTCTAGCACTTCAGCTTTGTTGAAGCCCAGTATCGTCTCCTCATTAATCTCAGTCGGCATGACGACATTGATGCCCCTCTGTTTCATCTCTTCGGCCGTCATCGGCGCGCCCACGTACGTCAGTTGAGCCTGACGATGCTGCTGGTCGCGCGGCAACCCCATCCTGAGGTTCGGCAGGCCCAGCGGTTCCGCGATGCGCACACGGAAGAACTCGCGGAAATCCATGCCGCTGAGCCGCTCGACGATTTCCGCCATCACCCAATGCGCCGACGTGGCATGATATACATACTCCTTGCCGGCTGGAGATTGCAGACGCCAGCTTTGGAACCGGCGTATGCGTGCCGCCCGATCAAGCCATTCGCGCTGCGCATACGGGGCGTCGGGGAAGCCGCCAACATGGAGGAAGAGCTGCTCGACCGTGACCGCCTCCTTGCCGTTGGTGCCGAACTCCGGCACGTAGGTCACCACGGGCTGCGTGACATCTAGTTTGCCGTCTTGGATCAGCAGCCACGTGGCAGCGGAGAACAGGCCTTTGGCGCACGAGAATGCCACATAGAGCGTATCGTTGGTGGCGGGCTTGGTGACTCCACCCTGCACCGCTGCGCCAAACGCGGCCGCCGCGCCAATTTTACCATGGCGCGCGATCGCGATCTGGCAGGACGGCAGCAGCCCTTCCCTCACCTCGCGCTGCGCGCGGTCGAGCAGCGCTGCCACCTTCGCCGGATCAAGACCGGCCTCGGCCGGACTGCTTGCGTACAATTGCGTCTCTGACATGACTGCACCTCCGGTTAGCACGATTCTCATGCCTAGGCGTTCGCTAACGTTTCCGCAAAGAGAGAGAACAACGCCGTCCAGTGGCGCTCCGCCGCGCCCTTGTCAAAGACCGGCAAATCCGGCACCGCAAACCCATGGCGGGCGCCAGCATAGGTCTCGACCACATGATTCACTCCGGCGTCCGTCAACGCTTTTTCGAGGCGCAGTTTCTGCTCCTCCGGAAAACTCGCGTCTTCGATCGCCCCAGCGACATACACTCGTCCGGTGATATTTTTCACAAAGAGGTGCGGACTGTCAGGTTTGTCGGTTCCCAAATGGCCACCGTGAAACGACGCGACCGCGGCGAATCGGTCAGGATACGCACCCGCGGCGGTAAGACTGGTGTTGCCACCCATACAATAGCCCGTGGCACCGAATCGCTTGCCTCTGACCTCGGGCCGCGCTGCCAGAAAGTCGAGGAAGGCGCCTGAGTCCGCGACCTTGCGCTCACGATCGAGGCTGTTTACCCATTTCATCAGTTCCTGCATCGCTTGCGGATTGCCAAGCACCTCGGAGGGCACTCTCGGCGGGTAGCTGCCAAAGCGATAATACAGGTCGGGCTGCAGGACCAGATATCCACCATCGGCCAGCCGCTGGCCCATCTCCCACATGACCGGGCGGATGCCCAATCCGTCCATATAGAACATCACCCCGGGCCAGGGGCCTTTTCCGCTGGCAGGCGTGAACAGGGACGCTGGGCAATTCCCGTCGCGGGTCGTGATCGTGACATCAACGCGTGGCATTGGCAGGTTCCTCCTTCGGTGTATTGAAAACTCATGCCCTCATACCGGATTGCGAGCGGCAGTGTCAACGGAAGGCATCACAGTCTGATAGGACCGCACATTCGTGCAGTGTCGGTCGCTCAAGGCTGTGCTTTCGTACTCCTAGCATTGCCGTTCCCCTTGTCTGTAATCCCCTCCATGAGTAAAGAGATGAGCAGCACATGGAAACGGAGTAAGGAAAGGATACGCATGGCAAAGAAAAAAGTGTTAATTGCTGGGGCGTCTGGTTTAGTTGGCTCGGCGGCTGTGCGACAGTTCGCGCGGTTGCCAGACTGGGAGGTGGTCGGCGTGTCACGTCGCACACCACCTGGCATCGACCGTGCGACCTTTGTGTCAGTTGATCTGACGAACCAACGGCAGTGCGCCGAAGTGTTTTCTCGCATGACAGACGTGACGCATGTCGTGTATGCCGCCGTCAATGAGAAGCCGGGGCT
>JABFSC010000129.1 GCA_013140885.1 Deltaproteobacteria bacterium
AGAATACACGCGGCGGTATGGGCGTCGGCGACCGGCAGCAACACTGGATCAATCGTGCGACAGGCGGGCTGCGCGACATGACAGCGCTCGGCGAAACGACACCCCTGTGGATACCGATACGCGGGTGGCACCCGGCCTTCGATGGTTTGGAGCGCGCGGTCGCGGTGCTCACCCGACGGGAGTGATTGCAGCAAGCGCACGGTGTAGGGATGCGCGGGATTGGTGAGCACCTGGTGGCAGGCGGCGCTCTCGACAATGCGTCCGGCATACATGATCGCCACCCGGTCCGCCGTCTCCGCCACGATCCCCAGGTCATGGGTAATCAGCAGAATCGACGTGCCCTTCTGCCGTTGCAACTCCTTCATCAACTCAAGAATTTGCGCCTGGATCGTCACGTCGAGCGCCGTGGTCGGTTCGTCGGCGATGAGCAGCTTCGGCTCGCAGGCCATGGCGATGGCGATCATCACCCGCTGCTTCATGCCACCGGAAAGCTGGTGGGGGTATTCGTGAAAGCGCCGTTCAGGATCAGGAATGTTGACCTGCCCCAGCACGGCGATGGCCTTGGCATACGCCTGTTCGCGCGTTAGCCCTTGGTGGTACAGCAGGGGCTCCAGCAATTGAAATCCGATGGTCAGCACCGGATTGAGCGAGGTCATCGGCTCCTGAAAGATCATGGCCATCGCGCTGCCGCGCAGCTTGCGTTTCTCGGCTTCTGGCAACCGCAACAGGTCTTGCCCTTGTAACTCAATGCTCCCGCCAGCGTGGTAGCCCGCCGGTTGCGGCAGCAGTTGCATGATCGACAGCGCGGTCACGCTCTTGCCCGACCCCGACTCACCCACCAGCGCCAGCGTCTCGCCTTCGTTGATGTCGAACGAAACGCCGTCCACCGCGCGGGCGGGGCCGTCCTTGATACGAAAATAGGTTTTGAGGTCACGGACTCGCAGGAGCATGAATCACCGCGTCCTGAGACGCGGATCCAGGGCATCCCGCACCGCGTCACCAAAAAGATTGGCTGGCAACACCAGCCCCAACATGAAGACAAAGGCCGCGAGCAAATTCCACCACACGACGGGATCGCGCGCGAGTTCAAGCCGCGCCTGGTTAATCATGTTTCCCCACGACTGCATGGAGGGATCAACGCCGATTCCGACATAGGCGAGCACCGCCTCCGCTAACACGAGCCCGCTGAAGCGCAGCACCGTGGAAATCAGCACGATGTGCATCACGTTCGGCACCAAGTGCTGCAACATGATTCGCGCGCGACTGACGCCGAAGGCATCCGCCGCCTGGACATACTCAATCTCCCGCAGCTTGAGCACCTCGGCGCGGATCAACCGGCAGAGCCCGGTCCAGGACGTGATTCCCATAATCACACAGAGGTAGATCAGCCGTTTATCGGCGGAAATCACCGTCTCTTCCTCGCGCAGCCCGACTTGGAAAATCAGCATCGCCGCCGCGATCAGGAGAATCTCGGGGATCGAATCGAGCGTGGAATAGACATACTGAATGAGATCGTCGATCCACCCGCCAATGTATCCAGCGAGAATGCCACAGAGAATGGCGAACGGCGTGACGATCAGCGTGGTCAGCGTGCCAATGATGAGGCCGGTGCGCACGCTCTTGAGCGCCAGGTACAACACATCCTGCCCGGTCTTATCGGTCCCGAAAATGTGATAGCCCTGACTCAGGGCGACCGTTTCCGTCACCACGAGTGTGGCGACTAAGAGAAACACGCCGAACCAGAGCCGGCCGCCGAGCCACACGGTTATCAGGAGGAGTCCTCCGCCAATGCCAAGCCCCCAGCCCAGGCCAATGAGAACGCGCTTGCCAATGTCAGACCATTTGTCATCGGGGTTGGGCAAATGGCTGCCCGCGTACTGGAGACGAGGGAAGTCGCGGATTTGACGGCCATCCGGCGTTTGCATGGTTTCCTTGGAGAACAGGTGCGTGGCGAAGGGCGCGGAATAGGTTTTCTCCGTCCGTTCCACCAGGGGCGCGCTCAGCAGATCGAGCACGCTCTGAATGCCCTCGCCATTTGGAGTTTCGGCGGAGACCACGCGAAAATGCAACGTGTCGAGGAATCCAATGGTGGCGTAACACCCAAGAATACAGAAGCTCATCATCGCCACGCGGTTGGCGACGACTTGGCGCAACGCGACCTGCCAGTCTTCACGTCGCAGCGCGAGAACGAGCCACGCGCCGCCGCAGCCCAACAACGAGTAGATGAGCAGGTCGCTCCACAATATCACGGGTTGGAAACCGAGAGTGAGCCACACGTTTTGGAAGAGGCTAGACATCCGACTGCAATGCTCCCGGTTTCTGGCGACAAACTACGTGGTCTCACTGATCGCCGTGCGCGGCCAGCCACAGTTCAAGATCGGCGACTCCGTGAAATTCCAGCAATGCCTCACCCAAGGCGTCAAGCCGCGCGAGATCGAACTTCGCGATCCGTTCCTGTACCGCCGGAGCCACCTCACCGCATCGTCGCTGGAGGAGGCGTAAAATCAGGGAGGCTTCTCCTTCTTGACGGCCTTTTTGCTCGCCTCTTTGGACGCCTTCTTCGACACCTTCGGTAAAGACTTCTTGATAGAACCGGGTCTGTTTGAGATCGGTATCCCTCAATTCCAGCATGGTTTGAATATCCTCCCGCCGTAATTCTGGTAGTTTGTAAACCGGAATCGTTTCTACCAGATTCACGAGGGCTGTCACCAGTCGGGCGTCTTCACTAACTTCTCGCCGCACCCGCACGAGCACCGTGCGCGCCTCGGCCACCACCTGCCGAGGGTCCGCCAGCAACATCCCAATCACCTGCTGACTCAAGGTCCGCCGGGGTTGGGTCCATTCATCCAGATACACCCGTGTGAAGTGGGCACTCTCCAGCAGGACGCGATAGTGGGGATGCGTGTCTTCGGGATCGACCTTTCGCGTAGGGTAAATGACCACGGCCCGCCACGGATGCACGGGCCGCTGCTGACGCAGATACAGGAAAATCTCGGCGAACAGGCGCGAGTACAAATCAGGGTCGGGCTGAAACTGCACCTCGACAAAGAATAGGGGCCAATCGGCGTGCGTCGCCGGGGGCAGAAAAACCCCATCAATGCGAAAGCCGGTGAGCTTGATATCGACGGAGGAAAATTGGTACCGCGGCGCGTGGTCGGAGGGGTGCGCGATCAAGTCAAACAGCAACTGGGGCAGGGTCTGAAAGAGTCGGTAAAAAAGACTATCGGTTTTCATCGCGCCCACGCTTACTGCCCTAACCGCACGCGAGGATCGACAAGCGTGTAACTAATGTCCGTCATCAGCAGCCCTACCACGTAAAGAAACGAGCCCAACGACACCATCGCCTGCACGACGGCGAAGTCCTGCCGTTGAATCGCGTCGATCATGTACGACCCCATGCCGGGAATGGCAAAGAAGGACTCCAACAGCAGGCTGCCAGCGAAGAGAAAAGGTAGGCTGACCACGACACTCGTCAGAATCGGGATCATGGCGTTCTTGAGGGCATGCACGAAAAGGACACGCCCCTCCGGCAGCCCTTTGGCACGAGCGGTGCGCACGTAGTCCTTGCCGATCTCTTCAAGAAAGATGGTGCGATAGAAGCGGACGCTGCCACCCATGCCTGACACGACAGCGATGACCACGGGCAACAGCACGAACTTGAACGCCTGAGAGCCATAGTCGAATCCCGAAATCGGCACGAGGCGGAGCGTCTTGGCGAAAATCGCCTGTCCTCCAATGATGTAAAAAAGTCCGGAGATCGACATCAGCAGCACGCACAGAATCATGCTCCAGTAATCGACATACGTGCCGCGATACACGGCGATGATCATCGCGAAGAACACATCAATGAACAGCGCCAGCAAAAAAGCGGGCAGCGTGATCGTCAGGCTTGGACCGATGCGATGGAAGACCTCCTCGCTAATGATCTTGCCATCGTCCGATTTGCCGTACTGAAAAAACAGCATCCGTAGCGAGCGCTGGAAGAAGACGGTGTCGGTGAAACGCGACACGAAGGCAATGGGCGCTTGATACGTTAGCACGGCGCGCTGCGTGGGCGCGGGGGCTTCAACCGTCAAGGTGAGACGGAGGGTCGGCGGGGCTTGTCCAGCGTTCTGGGCCGGGGCGATACGAAACGCGAACTGTTGCGTGGGGGTGGTCGCGGGGAGACTCAAGGTGCCTTGCGCATCAAACTCGGCGGGAAGCGTGAGTCGTGCGGGTTGGTTACTTTCCACTCGCACGATCCGTGCTTGGCCAGTCTTCGGGCCTGGCGGCGCTTCAATCGTCAACGCGTAGTCCCCCTCTCCTGCGGTGAGGATTTCCGCCGTCGTCTCCGCCTTCGTCGCCACCACGGCTCCGATCCGTCGCCAGCCTGCATTGTAGAAATAGGGCAGATCAAGCGAGTGCTCGCGCTTCCATTGGTCGATCTGCTCTGGTGTCACCCGTTTCTGTCCGAGATGAGTGCGAGCCATATCATCCGGCGAATTGACGAAGAAGAAAAGCAAAAAGACGATGACGTTCACGCCAATCAAGATGGGAATCGCGTAGAGGCAGCGGCGCACGATGTAGGCGATCATCTGAGCGTCTCTCCGTGCGGCACTGCCGGTGTGATCCCTCGTTCGCGACGATAGAGCGCGATGGTAGCGGGAATCGCGCTGACCACGAAAATCGCCAAAGCGACCCATAGCGGCGTGGTGACCGGGGTGTTCCACGCGAGCTGGCGGGCTTCCCGCAGTTGTGGATCGACTCGTTTATACTTGAGGGTATTGGTACCAAACGACATTGGCTTGGTATTCAGGAACCACTCGTGATTGAGCCCATAAGCGACTGGATGGAGGCCCCAAATCCACGGGGCATCTTCTCGCGCGAGGATGAGCATCTCGTGGATGAGCGCTTCGCGTTCCGGCGAGTTGGTCATGTTCTCGACCTGTTGGAACAGGACGTTGAAGCGGGGGTTGTCATAGTTGGCGGCGTTTTCGCCTTGGGCCTTCACCTTGCCGTTTGCTCCATACAACAGGAACAGAAAGTTCTCCGGGTCGGGATAATCGGCGTTCCAGCCCCAGCGCAGAATTTGGAAATCGCCCTTGAGCGCCTTTTCTTGGAAGCGGTTGGAGTCGGTCGAACGCACTTGCAGTTGAATATCGAGGGCGGCGAACTGTTTGCGTAACCAGTCGAATTCGGACTTCGCGCCCGCGCCGGACGCGCCGGTATCGAAGAACAGCACCAACGGTTTGCCACTGGCATCGCGTCCACCCGGATACCCGGCTTCGGCGAGCAGTTGCTTCGCCACGTCAAGGCTTTTCCGGCGGGGCGCGTTGAGGCGCTCGTCCCACTCGTACACGATTGGGTTGATGCCCGTCCGACCGTCTTGGTAGCCAAAGATGTCCGGTGGGATCGGCCCTTGCGCCGCGATTCCACGCCCATTGGCGAAAATCTGAATGTACTCCTCCACATTGAACGCGATGGAGATCGCCTGGCGCAGTTTGCGTTTCTTTTCGTCATAGCCACCCACGACATCATCCAGCATGTTGAAGGCATAGTAGTACGTCGATGGGTTGATCGCGGTCAGCAAGCGCAGGGCTTTCTCGCGCATGTCGGGGGTGAGCTCGGTGCCTCCGGCCTGAGAGACCTGAATGGCTTGGTCAAAGACATCCGAGCCAATGCCGGAGTTATCGTAATAGCCTTGGAGGAATTTGTTCCACTGCGAGACACTCTCCTTCTCCAGCACGAAGACGGCTTCCTCCAAGAACGGCAGCCGTTTGCCCCGGTCGGCCAACAATCCCAGTTGCTCGTCCTCGCCGGCCCCTTCGTTGGGATAGAACTCTTCATGGAAATTGGGATTGCGCCGCAGGACCATGCGATAGTTGGGTTGATTGACGGCGAGCGTGAACGGCCCGGTGCCCACCGGAAAACGATCCAACGTCATGTTCTGCTCACGCGCGGCGGCTTGGGTGTAGAAGCGGTCCACCTCCCAAGGAATCGGTGTGAAGAATGGCATCGCCAGCCAGTAGACGAACTGTGGATACTTCCTGGTCAGGGTGATGCGTACAGTGTGGGAGTCCACCACTTGCACGCCCGGCAATTCATACTGACGGAGGTCAAGATAGATGGGGTTGGTCTGTTCGTCGGCCTCTTGGTTATAGAAGACACCGGCGGCCTGACGGCGCTCGGCGCGAATCCGCGCGAGGTCCATCTCCAAGGCTTTGCGCAGTTCGGCGAAGCCAGCGATGTAATTGATCAGGATGGGAAAGATCGGACAGTCCAACAACGGATGGGCGAGGCGTTTGATCTGATAGGCATAATCTTCCGCGCGCAGTTCGCGAGACCCTTTCTCCGGCAGCTCATCGGGATGATCAAGGCGCGGAAACGATGCGCCAGCGGGCAGGTGCCAGCGATATTGTCCATCGGCCGTCCGCGCGAAGGCGGGATGTTCCTGGTAGCGGACATCGGCCCGCAGTGTGATCTCGTAGACTGCGCGGGCAACGGCTTCCGCTGGGGCATCTGCGGCCAGGAGGTTGCCGTCCTTATCGTAGAGTTGCGCTTCGGGAACGGCGGTCGCGGTGAGAGGAGTCAGCTCATAGGGGCGTTTCAAGAAGTGATACTGCACCAGCGGTTCATAGATTTGGTGCAAAATTTCATACTCGTCTCCCGCATAGGACCGAGCGGGGTCGAGGTGTTTGGGTTCGCTGGTGAAGGTGTCGTAATAAATGTTACGCCCGGCTTCGCTGGGGCGATAGGGGTTGTTGGTGCAACTCACCAGCAAGAGACACAAGGCAAAAACGAGAACCGGCCTGAGCCGCGGGGCGATGCGAGGGAAAAGTCTCTTTAAGGAAATGTCCATCATTGGCGGTTTGCTTTGTATCGCAATTCGCGTCGAGTGGACAATCCCGCCGGCACCGCAAAGATTTCGACTTGTTGGAGCGGGCAGTTGACAATTTCAATTGAAAATGATTTTCAATATCATTGTGAATAAGCGGATGCCACTTCTCCCTTCTTCCCCTTCGCGGATGCACGACCATCGTTGTCTGTGTGGGAATCTCCTTGCACGCCTAGGCCCGGATGGGATCGAAATTAAATGTCGTCGTTGTCAACGCATGGTAACGATTCCCTGGGGTACGCAAGGAACGTGGCATCCTCTCCCTATGGGTTGCCACGCAGGAACGTCTCAAGGAGAGGAAAAATGAAGGAAGGCGCAAAACCTATTTCAAGCGCATCGGAAAACATGATGCGTCAACCAAACGGCAAGCCGACAGACGCTAGTGTCGATACGCGCATTGAAATTGCTTGGAACGCGGAGACGAGGAAGCTGGAATTACATCGCCTCTTCTGGGGGACGGGTGTCGGTTGGTATCGTCAACAAACATTTCCTCTTACGGCGGTTGAGGCACGCCGCCTGCTCAAAGGTCTACGAACAACAGTCCAGCATCGTTCCGGCTCCATTGGCAGCAAAGTTGTGGCACTTCCCCTCGCTCGTAGTGCTGGTCACTCGACAATAGGGGGGAAGGGGCAGTGACACACGGGACCATGAACCACGCGAAACCGTGGTCGTGCATGGAAGCTCGTGTGCTTCGTTACGATGCGCGAGGTAACGGCACGGCATGCACTACTGTGCCCTGGGTAGTGTTTACGAGATACTTTTCTAATTCCTCAATGTCCTTCTGCTCGGATTCAATGTGGCTTTCAAGCATGGTACGCAGGGCAATATCCCCTTCGGCTAGGGCGTGGGCATCGAGATATGCCTGCATGGTTTCTTTTTCTAAAGCGAGATCTTGGCTCAACATTTCCGCTCCTTCGGTCGATTGGCGGACAGTCCCACCGATTTCCACGGTCGGCACGCCTCCGAGAGCGACAATTTTCTGGCCGAATTTCGTGGCGTGCTCAAGCGAGCTTTTCGCTTGGGAAGAAAAGAAATCGGCGAACACTTTTCGCCATAATCCATTCACTAAAAGCGCATGTTGTTTATATTGCAAGGTCGCCACGTGTTCGAGAGCAATAACTTTGTTGAGAACGGCAATCACTTTTTTGGTATCCATTACTAGCTCCTTTCGTGGGCAGATGTGCACCACAATTTGATAAAAAACGTACGCCCATTTCCACGTGAAAGCAAGATAAGTTACCAATTTTATTAGGAAAATAAAATTGGTAATCATTTTCACCGTGAGAAAATTTTTATGACTATGTAAAATTGACTCATTCGCCTAACGATTTCGCCAGGTAACGGCCAGCGGTCTTTGAATCCAGAGCCCATCGAGAATAGTTCTCGATGGGCTCTTTTATTTTCATAAGGAGAAAGAAATGGACGATCCGATGAAAGATCATTACGTAACCGTTTTTTCCAACCAACATGGCATTGCTGCACGGGTCTGCCCACGCGGTGTGATTGCACTATCAATAGGGCATACGTCCGTGACGTTACAGAAAGCTGATTTCCTGCGGCTGGCTCAGGTCATCCGGGGCACGGAAAGTCGTGTGGGAAAGAGACAGGATATTTGTCCGGGAGAAGTACGGCACTGACCGCAAGTAGGCCAGTCTTCCGTTTTTCTCACAAAAGGGAGAGAGGAGAGAAAGATGTTGCAGAGGATACTACTGGGGGTGCTTTGCGTAGCGCTTCTCACTGACGAGATACACGCGCAAACCACGCGTATGTCTGCTGAGGAGAAGACCAAAGAACTTCAGCGACAAATGCTCGATATGCAGAGCAAGATGCAAGAGCGAATGACCACAATGCAAAGAGAAATGGAAGCGCTCAAGACGCAACAGCAGCAAGAGCGCGAGGAGGCCAATAAAAAGCAAGCCGAAGGTCTACAACAAGTACAGACCGTGCAAGAAGGGTTCCATGAAAAAACCCTCAGCCTCTTGGAGCGCATCAAGCTGGGTGGTTATGGCTCCACGCGTTTTGAAGGCAACTCACTCGACCAGTTACACAACACGTTCACCCTCCGACGCCTCGTGTTGACCACTGACGCCAAAATCCGCGTTCTCTCTCAGCGGCCAGAGGTCCATACCCAGGGCCCATAAGAGCAATCGTTCTTATGGGCTTTTTTATGAAGGAGATGCCAATGTTTCGCGATCCACTTATCCAGAAAGCGTGGGAAGTTCGCCAGCAATCCGAACACTTTCCCATCGCGGTGCTACAGGAAGCAGCGACGTGGCTGGAGGAGAAATACCACGCAGCGCCCAGTAAAGAGATCGCGGTTGCGCTGGCACTTCAGTACCTCATTCTGGCCATGCGCCAGGCGCAAGCGTCGCCAACCGCGGCCAAAGACTCCTTCGCACGGGCGCTCCGCTGGCGTGAAGAGGCAGATCTCATGGCCTCAGCGCAACGTCTGGTGCCGTCTTGGTTGAGTCTGAATTGACGAGGGATTATATGGGCCAACAGATTTCATCTTTTGTTGATTCTTCACTTCAGGTGATGGTGATACCTTCACTCCCCCATCACCGCTCGCCACGGCGCTATGGCTCAGCATGGATTATTTCGGGTATTGTCCACGGACTCCTGATTGTCGTGGGGCTCTGGGGCGGAACGCAAATCCTCGATGCCCCTCGGCCCACGATTCGGCTGGTGTTTGTCGAACCGCCTCCACCCTCTCCGGTATCGGTTGGAGCACCAGTCAGCGAGACAGTGCTACCGACGCCACAACAACTTCCCCCTGTTGTGGAAAAGCCCAAGGAACAGGGACAGCCAAAACCCACGAAACCGAAAGAGCCTGAGCGTCTCACCATCGTCAAGAAAAAGAAGCCACGCGAAGAGCCTAAGCCACGGCAGCCAGAGCCGCCGGTTCCTCAACCAGCGGAAGCCGCTCCGGAACCGATGCCGGTAGTGACCGCCGGGGGAACATCTGGAAAGAGTAACGGTGTCATCGGTGGCGTGACCGGCGGCCAGACCAGTGGTGTCATCGGCGGACAAGGGACAGAACCCTTGCCCGTCAGCCAGGTGGCGAACCCACCGTTGCTGCTCTCTCGCGAGATGCCAACCTATCCACGACAAGCGCGCGTGCGCGGCGTCGAGGGCTTAGTGTTGCTGGAAGCGATTCTCGACCCTGAAGGACGCATTGAGAACAACATCAAGGTGCTCCAGTCGATTCCCTCACTCGACCACGCCGCCGTCGAGGCTCTACGCCGCTGGCGATTCCGGCCAGCGCGAGACCGCGACAACCAGCCGGTCCGGGTCGTTCTCGAAGTACCGGTTCGCTTTGTATTGAAGTGAACCACGTTTGACACGGGCAACAAGGAGAAGCGCAATCATGCAGTTTTCGGCAATCGAACTGTGGCAAGAGATGGGATTTCTTGCCAAAAGCGTCGTCGTCCTCTTGCTAGGGATGTCCTTGCTCTCGTTTTCCACTGCGGTAGAGCAATGGCTGTTTCTCAGCCGTACCACACGGGAATCCGCTCGGTTTTTACGCGCTTGGCGTGAGCGAATGGTGACGCAGGGCTACGCCGCCGCGGCCGTGATCGCCGCACAATACCCACGATGTGTCATCGCGCAAGTCGTGACGATCGGAACTCGCATCTTCCTGAGTGCTCCGGATGCTTCCCAACGGAGCGAGGTGTATGACCGCGCGATGCGACGCGAGATCGTCACGGCCGGATCGACCATACGCCGCGGCCTTGGACTCCTTGCCACCGTGGGTTCCACGGCGCCGTTCGTCGGACTCTTCGGGACGGTGATTGGCATTGTCAACGCGTTCCAAAGCATGGCCGCCTCAGGGCAGGGGGGCTTGGGCGTCGTTTCTCGTGGGATCGCGGAGGCGCTGGTCACGACCGCGCTGGGCATCGGTGTCGCCATTCCGGCCGTGTGGTTATTCAACTTTCTGACTCAACGTATCGCGAGATTCCTTAATGAGATGGAATGTGTGGCGGAGGAGTTGGCGGTTGTCGCGCTGGGTAACGCCCAGCGCGACGCGGAGAGCCTCGTGGTCCCAACACGAAAGGAAGGAAGCGATGGCAATGCGACTTGGCGATAGTGAAGAACTGCGGGCTGAAATCAATATCACCCCTCTGGTTGATGTCGTGCTCGTGCTGTTGGTGATCTTCATGGTCGTGACACCGTTGTTAAAACAGGAAGTGCCGATTGAACTCCCACTCGCTGAGAACAGTCACGAGACTAAAGACCTCTCGCAACTGACGCTGACCTTGGTGACGGACGGAGGGGTATTGCTCAATGGCCAGCCGATGCTGCGCGATGCGCTCACGACGCGGTTGCGGACCATCTACGCCGATCGGAGCGACAAGACCCTTTTTCTCGAAGCCGACCGCAACCTCCCGTATGGCCAGGTGGTGGAGGTGATGGATGACTGTCGGGCAGCGGGCGTGGTGACGATAGGGGTCATCACGAAACGAGAGCGGTCGGGTTTGTGATTTCAATGACGGACGTAACCAGGAGTGTACTTATGCGAAATCACCCTTCTTTTCTATCCACGACGCCACGGATGGAGATCAAAGCGCGGGTGTGCCCAGCAGGGCACGTCTACCTCTATGTCGGACATACGTGTCTCTTTTTACAGCAAGATGAATTCCAAGACATGGCTCAGATTGTCCAGGCCGCAGAGAACTACCTCCGAGAAGATGCCAATGAGAGTCTTCTTGAATAATTTCGGTGATGTATGACTGAGGGCCGCCCTCCTCCTCCGTCATACATACACAGCCCCAGGCGTCTCCCCTCCAGCGCCTGGGGCTGTATGAGGAGATACGGAGAAGAGAGGCGACCGGCTTCCCCGCCAAGAGACCGCCGGTAGCCCCAGGATGAAACGGAAGAGCATGGGTCAGTCTCCCTTCATCGGTCACAGATGTAACCGAGAAGGGAGGTGAGCACAAGTAGAAAGGACGAAGGAGAGAGCTAAGATGAAGGACATCTATAACCACATGGTGTACTGCTTATTTTCGCTGGTGCTGTTCTGCACTCCGCCACGGGCATCCGCCCAAGAGGGCCGTCCTGAGAAAAAAGAGCACGTCCAAGGGCACAAAACTCCACCCGACTCACCAAGAAATGGCGCTGAGACTTCCGGGGTGTCTTCCCCTCCAGATGGGCCCCCAAAGGCGAATACCTTTGCCGTACCGGAAACCACGGTGACTGGCGCGCAGGAAAATGCCTACAAGGCCGAAACCGCGACCAGCGCGACCAAAACCAATACCCCGATCCGCGACATTCCACAGTCGATCAGCGTCGTGACTGAACAGGTGGTGAAATCGCAAAACGCGTTTACCTTGCGTGACGCCTTGAAAAATGTCAGCGGATTAACCATCGCCGCTGGCGAGGGTGGCCGCACGGGCGATTCGATTACCCTCCGTGGGTTCGCGGCTAACTCCGACATCTATCTAAATCAGTCCACAGGAGATTGGCACAGAAGCGCACTCCCTGATACATCAAGAGTTGTGAGACGACTCGATCCAGCAGCGAGGAGCTTCTATGCCACGAGCGACGATAATCGAAATCGCCCCAGA
>JABFSC010000666.1 GCA_013140885.1 Deltaproteobacteria bacterium
CGCGCGTGCCGTGCCCGCGCGCGCATGCACCAACCGATGCGTCTGCGGCGTCTGTAAGCCATCGGTGCGTCCGTGGGTATACTGAGCCAAGACGCCGTCGCTCCCGATATCGCGAATCTCGCTGAATCCCAGAGCGGATAACCCACTGGCCACTGCGTCGGGTGTGAAGAAAGTACGGATGGGTTCTCCTCGTGTCGCGGTGATCGCTTGGAGAAAGGTCAACACGCGCTGATTATCCGTGTCGAGAGAGGAGGGTGGCACCAAATACCCACACACCACTTCACTGCCTGTCGACGCTGTGGCCACATGCCGCAGCGTCGCCCACACCGCATCGGCTGTGAGATATTGCGTGACCCCCAGCAACGAAAACAATGCTGGGACCTCGGGGCGATACCCACCTATGATGAGCGCTTCCATCAGTGACTGCCGCTCAAAATCCACGGGTATGAACGTGAGATGCGCGGGCAGGGGGATCTGCAGCGCCTGGAGCCGCGCGCGTTTCCAGGCTTGTGTGGTGGGATGATCAACCTCAAAAACGTGCAATGTGGCTGCGAGATCACGATGCCGATAGGCAAAGGTATCGAGCCCTGCGCCGAGAATGACATACTGCGTGAGGCCACGGGGCAGCGCCGCACGCACGGCCTCCTCGGTGTAGCGCGTGCGGGTCAGAACCGCCGCGCGCACGGCTCGGAGCACCGTGTCAGCTTGTGCCGCCCCGACGACGGTCGTGGCCTCCGTGCGCATCCGCGCCAGGAGGGCCTGAAGCCTGGCTGGGTCCTGTACCCCACACAGTCCAGCCGCAAGATCGTCCCGTAGGATTGGCGGTTCTCCGTCACAGACGAGATGCACCGCCCGCAGCAGCGCGGCACTCAGCGCGGTCCCGCTTGGCTGACCAACCTCCATTCTCGGCCCTCCCTTCGCGGGGGACTCCCGCGTGTCGCTTCACCGTCGCTGATACGCGGTGGGATGTTGTTCCCTGGTGGGGTCCAAATAATCCCACGGCTGCGCCTTGGAGACCCACATATCGGCGGTCGGACGAAACCAACTAGGATCGTCGAAGCTGCCCACCGTGATCGCCACGATCCGGGACGATTCTGTGATACGGACGACTAACGGAGAGCCACATTCGGGACAGAACCCTTGCCGTTTCGTGTGCCCTTCGTCGGTCTGCGTGGCATAGTATTGCGGTTCGCCGGTGGTGAAGCGCAGCGTGGTACTGTCGACGATGACCGCCGCGATGCAGGCGCTTCCGCTGGCGTGTTGACAGTCGCGGCAATGACAGAGCACCGAGACCTTCGGCGTTCCGGTACAAACATAGCGAATGGCTTGGCAGGCACACCCGCCCGTAAATTCCGCCATCGTGTCCTCCTTCCTGAGAAGATTGACTCCCCGTCTGACCTGCTCCTTAGCAGACATCCGCCCCACTCCCCAAGAGCCGTGGCCCAGATGGCAGTGAAGGACGCATGACAGTTTGCTATGCTGTGGCCTCTTTGTGGTGTTGGGAGGGAGAAGAGTATGGCGCAAGGACAGAAACCGCGTGGCCGAGGCGTATCAGCACCGTCACGTGGGAAGAGCCGCACGCACGTAGCACGAGCGACCCAACCACAGCCCAAGACGGAGCTGTTCCAGTCCCTTCTTGAGCATGCCGCAGACCTGGTCCACATTATTGATGCCGAGGGACGGATTCGTTACGTGAGTCCCGCCGTCACGCGCCTCCTGGGCTACGCGCCCGACGACGTACTGCATACAGACAGCTTCTCTTTCGTTCATCCCGACGATGAGCCCCGGCTACGCGCGGTCGTGACCCAGATTGTGGAGCAGGGCGGCACCTCTGAACGTCAGGCATACCGCTTACGCCATCACGATGGATCGCTGCGGGTGTTTGAAGGGACCGTCACGAATCTACTCGACGACCCCACCATTGCCGGCATTCTCATCAATGCGCGTGATAGTACTGACCGTAAAGAGGACGAACAGCTCCTACGAGCCAGCGACGAACGCTACCGCCAACTGATGGAACTCTTACCGACTCCATCGCTGGTGCATGTGGATGGAAAGATCGTCTATGTGAATGCGGCGACGCTGGCCCTGTTGGGCGCGCAGAGTGCGGAAGAGTTGCTGGGCAAAACGCTCCGGGATTTCGTCCATCCCGACTATCACCACTTACAGCAGCAACGCATTCAGCAAATTCTGACTTCTGGTCGAGCCGTGCAGTTTCTAGAATTCAAGTTTCTTCGCCTTGATGGCCAAGTCATTGAAGCGGAGGCGGCAGGGGTGGCGATCACATACGGCGGGAAACCCGCCGTCCAAACAGTGATTCGCGATTTGACTACGCACAAGCGGGACGAGCAGGCGTTACGAGCGAGTGAAGAACGCTACCGCAATCTGTTTGAGAATGCCAATGATGCTATCGCCGCTTTTACGGTCGAGGGCACGCTCACCGAGGTGAATACGGGCGCGTCGGTGCTGCTGGGCTGGACCCGAGGCGAATTGGTGGGGCAGTCGTATGACAAAGTGCTGACCCCTGCCGCGCGGGCGACCGCCGAGGACCGGACGCGGCGCTATCTGGCGGGCGAAGATATGCCGTCCATTTTTGAAGCGGAGCTAGTACGCAAGGATGGTACTACTATCCCGGTCGAAGCCCGCACGCGCCCGATCCATGATCGGCAGGGGAACTTGTTGGGATTTCAGGGCATCTTTCGGGATATTCGAGAACGGCAGAGGGCGGAGCGGGAACTACGAGAGAGTCAACGGTTACAGGAACGGATCGCGGATATCTTGCCGGAGATTCTGTATCTCTATGATGTGGTTGAGCAGCGCATGCTCTATGTCAACCATCGCATCTTGACGGTCTTAGGCTATCCTCCCGAACACTTCAAAGAGAAAATTGGTCCCTTGTTTGACGATATACTGCATCCAGAGGATCGCGCGCGGTTTACGACACGCATCGCCAAGCTGGCGACCGCTGCTGATGATCGGATTATTGAAACGGAGTGTCGCTTGCAGCACGCCAATGGCGAATGGCGCACCCTCCATTGGCGGGAGCAGGTTTGCGGTCGCACGGGGAGTGGGGCGACGAAGCAAATTTTGGGGACCGGCCAAGATGTGACGGACCGCAAGCGCTTGGTCGCCCACTTGGGGGCGGGCATTCTGGACAAAAAGACCATCGGGGCACGGGTCCGCGATCTGCGCAAGCAGCTCGACCTGACACAAAGCGAATTTGGGGTCCAGTTTGGGGGGTTTAACCAGCGCCAAATCTTCTCCTATGAGTCTGGGGAAGCGGATGTGCCGTTGACATTGCTCTTAGCCATCCATGCGCGTGGCTACCCACTGGAGCAGGTCCTCGGGACCGGGACGAAAGCCATTGCGGAAACGACGATTCAATACTTCAGCGCCACCTACCGTGCGCGCTTGGTTCTCCAGCGCCTCATCGACACCGCCGCCCAGCTCTTGGGGCGGGATCAAGAAACCGTCGAGCAAGCCCTCATCGAACTTGGGATTCCTCTGAAGACGGTAACGCCCGAGCAACGCAAACTCTTTGAGCAGCTCACCGATATCGACAAACTCGCGGAATAGCGTGGTGGGCATGACCGCTTCTGCCGCTCCTACGGGGTCCTCGCCACACTCCGAGGCCCCAGCCGCACGCCGGAGCCCCTGATCATAACCCCAACAGCCAAGTGCTCGCGATCCGTTATTTTGCACAGGCGCTACTCGATCGTAGGTGCTGCGGCGGGGCCGCAGCCGAGGTGTTCGTTTCTACCTCGGGTATAGCCGAAGTACGTGTCAAAATAGGACATAGCAATGATTTCGCACAGTTAGCTACAGGGTGAAGGCAAGTTCGAGGCTGCTCAGGGGTTGGGGATGGGTTAAGAGGTCAAGGATATAA
>JABFSC010000741.1 GCA_013140885.1 Deltaproteobacteria bacterium
CATTCGGCCCGCGCGCGAGAAACACCCCTTCGCCGCGCGCGGTGAGTACCTGCTTTTTCTCGCGCTTTTTTCCTTCCTCCGCGCCCTGCCTTTCCGTGTCGCCTTTCGTTGTGGGGAATTCATTGGCTGGCTACTCTATGTGTGTGATCGCCCGCACCGTCGGGTGGGACACATCAATCTCGCCATCGCGTTCCCGGACAAGAGCGTGGCGGAGCGGGCCGCTATTCTGCGCGAAAGTTTACTCAACTTGGGACGCTTAATCGCGGAATTTTGTCATTCTCGTACGCTGACACCAGAGACGATCTCCGAGCGTGTCTCGTTTACCGATTTCGCGCAGTGGCAGTCGGCGGTGACCAAAGCCAAGGAGACCGGGGCGTTAGTGCTGGCTGGACATTTCGGCAATTGGGAACTGTCGGCCTACTCCCATGCGTGCTACGGGTTCCCCCTGCATATTATTCACCGGCGCCTCCGTAATCCCTTGATTGACGATTTCGTGGTGCGAGAACGTGAGCGGTGCGGCACGAAAGTGATTCACAAAACGACGGCTGGGTTGGAGGTCTTGCGCGCGATTCGCAAGAAAGCCTTGGTGGTGGCGGCGATTGATCAAAACGCCTCTGGCCGTTTGGGCGTGTTCGTCCCTTTCTTTTCACGCCTCGCTTCCACCTCGAGTGGCCTCGCGGGATTGGCCTTGGCTTCAGGGGTTCCAGTGATTCCGGCCTTCTTAGTGCGAGAACACGGGACCTGGCGACATCGGATTGTGTTGCTCCCGACTGTCGAGCCGGTGCGCACGGGAGACCAAGCGGCGAATATTCTCGCCACCACGGCGAAATTCTCCGCCGTGTTTCAGAGCATGGTCGAACAATATCCAGAGCAATGGCTCTGGATTCACAAGCGCTGGAAGCGCCGCCCAGATGGAGAAGCGCCCATTTATTGAGATAGGCGCTTACCCCTCGACTTTTTTGATCACCACATCGGTTGAGGCGAGCAGTTCTCGCACAGTGTTGGCTTTATAGTCGCGCTCGTAAAAAATGTGCTTGATTCCCGTGTTAATCAACACTTTCATGCAGTGAATGCACGGGGTGTGCGTCACATAAATCGCCGCGTCGCGAATACTGACGCCATTCTTCGCCGCTTGGGCGATGGCGTTAATTTCCGCGTGGATCGTGCGATAGCAGTTTTCTTCGATCTCGCCACTGGGCGTTTTGGACTCGTAGATGAGACAACCGACTTCGGTACAATGCGCGAGTCCCGCCGGTGCGCCGTTGTAGCCCGTTGCTAAGATGTTCTTGTCGCGGACGATCACCGCGCCGACTTTCGCGCGTTTGCAGGTCGACCGTTCGGCGACTTGGCGGGTAATCGTGAGAAAGTATTGATCCCACGATGGTCGTTCATTCATGGTTGGTACACCAATGGAAAAGCGGCTGACCGCGTCGATGCGGGTTGGTCAGGCGTATAGGCGACCTGAGTTTTTTCGCCGTGCGGAATATCGATAGGGTCAACTTGCGAGATCGGGACCGGCATGAAAGTGAGCACGAATAACCCCACCGTGCACCATGCGTACACTTTCCGTCTCGGATCCAGGGTAGAAATGAAGTCTCGCGTGGGTGGATGATCGACTCCCAACAGAGCGAGAAGCCCAATCCAGAAGAACCAGCCTGTCCACCCATTGGCCCCTAGCACGGCGATGACCACGAGGAACGCGCGGGCGATCCAACGATGTGGCCGTCCCACGAGCGAGTAGACCACGTGTCCACCATCAAGCTGCCCGACCGGGAGCAGATTCAAGAAGGTCACGAAGAGACCGAACCACCCAGCGAACGCGATAGGATGCAAGGCGATACTCACGTCACTGCCAGAAACGCCAAGGATGAGTTGGGTCAAGCCGAGAAATAACAACGAGTCACCGAGATATAACCCACCATCAAGCGGATTCAAGGGATGCACCTCGGAGAGCGAGAGTCCAATAATGAGGGCAGGGATAGTCGCGGCCACTCCCGCCCACGGGCCTGCGGCGCCGATGTCGAACAGCACGCGGCGATCCGAGGGTAACGACTGCATGCGGATAAACGCCCCGAAGGTGGGGAAGCCGGGGATGAAATAGGGCAAGGTGGCTTGCACGTGATGTTTGCGGGCGAGGAGGTAGTGGCCCATCTCGTGACTCAAGAGGATGAACATGAGCGGGAGGGAGAACGGCAGCCCGCCGAGAAGCGACGCGGGATTCGCGAACGGGTCCTCCCCATTCAACACGGTGTAGAAAAAAGTGGCCGTTCCCAGGGTTGCCAGAAAGAGGGTGATGTGGAGGAAAAGGTTGTGCTTCTGGCGAACTGGTTCAGGAATCACGACGGGGGAGAAATCTCGCGGTGGATAATAGCCACCGCGCGAGCGAGGTTCAGAGTAATCAGTGGGGGGCATCGGGAGCGCCATCGATTCTCCTATTGGTCCGTGATGAGCACCGCGGCGCCTCGCTGGACGCCAAGCTGTTGAGCGGCGGAGCCATTGCGGACCGCGATTTCCAGCATCCCCCAACTATTGAGCAGGGCAGTGGCCGCGCCGACCGGGACAGCAGCGTAGGTGGAGGTCAGACCGTGAATTTGCACGGGGCCGATGCTAACGGAAAGGCTTTCCGTTGGATAGGGGAGCACATCCGCCGCGGTGATGTTGGTGACGATATTGCCGAACCGGTCAATCGCGATAACACTTCCTGTGATCCGGTGAGGCGCGTGCGCGACGATGGGGAGCGTGAGCCGCTCCATTGCCGTGACGACCGGTCCAAAGTCGTCTGATGGCACACCACGAGATAGATGCGCCGCCACGGGGGCGAAAATATCTCGCCCGTGAAATGTCCGACTCACGTGTGGCGGAAAATACCGACTATTGGTGAGATGCACGACACGGCGGACCGATTCCGGTGGCGCGGCCAGACTCAGGAGCCCGTTATCGGGACCCACGAGGAACGCCGCGGCTGTTTCGACGATGAGTGCCCGTCGCGTACTGCCAACACCAGGGTCCACGACCGCGACATGGATCGTGCCAGGCGAAAAGAAGCCAATGGCGCTACGCAAGATGAGGGCCCCCATCAGAATATCTTGCGGCGGCACGTCGTGTGAGAGATCGACAATCGAGACGGATGGGTTGATGCCTAAGACCACCCCTTTCATAATGCCAACGAACCCGTCTTGGGTGCCGAAGTCCGTGAGGAGGGAGATAATGCGTGGTGTGGATGTCATGGCAAATAGCTTATGGCTTATGGCACGCTTCGCTCTATGGCGTATGGTCAGCAATGTTCCAACCATAGAGTGAGCGTAGCGAATGAGCCATAGGCCATAAGCTATTTGCCATAAGCCCTTATCTCCTTGCCTTTTCCGCCACAGGCCAGTAGGTTCGCCTGCACCATGAACGGGTGGATGGAGTAACAATGCAAGCGGTCCTCTTCAAATCGGCTGGTCAGGAGTGGTGGTGGCTCGGCGGGATGAGCCTGCTAGAGCGGAACCTCCGTCTCTTGGCATCGGCGGGATGTGAAACGGTGCTGATTCTGCATCCAGCGGACAACCCTTTACCGCTGTTGGTCGTGCCCCGTCCGCTTGGGGTCACCGTGGAAGCGGCTGAGGTCACCGTCTCGCCTGGGAATCCGTTAGCCGTGCTCCACTCGATCGAATTTCCCGATCACGACCCGTTATTTTTTTTCGACGCGAACCTGTTGCTTGATCCCGACGTGCTTGATGCCCTCAAACAGCGCACGCCTCCGTGTTTTCTCGTGTCCGCGAATGGGTCGCCTAATCATCTGGTGTGGCGTGTGGGCTGGCTGACGCAAGAAGCGATCGCGGCTGGGCAGGCCGCCGTTCAACATGCCGATCAATTGATGCTCACGAGCGTC
>JABFSC010000558.1 GCA_013140885.1 Deltaproteobacteria bacterium
GGGCTGGGGGTTAGGGGCTAGAAACTGGGGACTGGAAGGAGAAAATTCTTCACTCTTCACTGGCGCATTTCCCATTCCTCAATCTTTGCTCGCAGATCCCCAGATGAGGTCACGAGTTCTCCATAGCGTCCATCCCACACCGTACGGCCACCATCAAGAATCACCACGCGATCGGTTTCTCGTAATGACGATAGGCGATGGGTGATGACAAGGGTGGTCGTGTCAGGCAGTGCACGTGCCAACGCTTCACGCATGGCGGTCTCACTCTCCACATCGAGGCCCGATAGGGATTCATCAAGAACCAAGACCTTTGGGGCTCTGAGAACCGCGCGGGCCAAGGCGATACGTTGCTTCTGCCCTGCCGACAGTTGCGCACCCCGTTCGCCAACGAGGGTTTCATATTGCTGTGGGAGTGACTGAACGAATTCGTGTAATCCCACCACCTGCGCGGCAAGGGCCACCTCGTGCTCGGAAGCCGTGGGGGTGGCATAGCGTATGTTCTCCGCCAGTGAGGCGTGGAATAAAACCGGCTCGTGACTCAGGACGACCACGTGCTGCCGGAGCCACTCCAAAGCGAGGGTTCGGACATGAACTCCGTCCACCAGGATCTCTCCTGAGTGAGGTTCGTACAATCGGACGAGGAGGTCAGTGATGGTCGATTTGCCAATCCCGCTCGGTCCCAAGAGCGTGAGCCGTTCCCTAGCGGCGACCCGGAAACTCACCCCCTGAAGCACTGGCCGATTCCCATCATACGCGAACGAGACCTGACGAAACTCGATCTCACCGCGTGCCTCCGCCGGAGATTGCCCCTGCCCACGCTGCTCCACGTACTCCTGACCCACATCCAAGAACTCGAAAATCCGATCTAGTGACACTCCCGCTCGTTCAATGCGGAGATACAAATCCATCAGCGCCTGTAGCGGACTGAATGCGCGCGACTGATACGACGTGAACGCGATCAGTGCGCCAATCGTCATCTCCCCTTGAATGACCAAGTATCCACCATAGAGCGTCGTCAACGCGCCGCCGACAAATGAAGTGGCCGTGGACACGGTACTACCAAGATACGCCAACATCTCAAAGCGAGTGACAATGCCCACGAACTGCTCCCCCAAGGCGCGGAGCTTGCTGAGCTGGAGGGTCTCCACTGTGAACAATTTAATGAACTTGATGGCGGACAACGACTCGACCAAGAACGACGACAGCGACGCGTTCAACTCCCGCACCTTGCGAGTCTCATCCACCATCAGCGGTCGCACCTTCGCGATGCCGTAGAATTGAAAGGGCAGCACCACGAGGCTCAGCAGAAAGAGTTGCCAGTTGAGCCAAAGTAAGAAGGCCACCGTCGCCAATAGCACGAAGACATTCGAGACAAAGGCAAAGGCGGCATCGGTGAGAATCGACTGGACTTCGGAGATGTCGGTATTCAACCGTGACAACAGGTCGCCAACTTTCGTGCGGGTATGAAAGCGCAGTGAGAGCGCTTGGAGATGAGAGAAGAGGTGGGCACGCAGAGCGAACAGGATACGGGCCGTGACTTGGGTGTAGTAATACCGATTGACCGCGCCGAGGACATACCCCAGCACCGTGGCTAGCACCATAATACCGCTGAGTATCCACAGGAGCCGGAGGTTCCTCGCCAAGAGCACGTCGTCGATAAGAATCTTCGTGAAGAGTGGCGAGAGGAGACCAAGGACGGTGCCGAACAGTGAGAGCGCGAATACGGAAAGCAAGCGTGGCAGAAACGGCGAGACGAACGGCGTGAGGCGACGGAAGCGGGAGAGCGTGGATTGCATCATTAAGGATTAAACCTTGGACGTTGGACGTGAAACTTTAGACCTTGGACTTTGGACGAGTCCCGCCCTCCGTATACCGAAAACACTCAACGACATGGTCGTTCACCATGCCCGTGGCTTGCATGAACGCATAACAAATCGTGGAGCCGACGAACTTGAAGCCGCGTTTGAGCAAGTCTTTACTCATGGCATCTGACTCCGCTGTCCGCGCGGGCACGGCTTGCAGTGTTGACCACGCATTGATCTTCGGTTGGCCATCGACAAACCGCCAGAGATAGTCCGCGAAACTCCCACATTCTTGCTGGACGGTCAGGAAGGCTTTGGCATTCTGAATGGTCGCGGCGATTTTCAGTCGATTCCGGATAATGCCAGCGTCAGCCAAGAGCCGCGCGACATCGGCATCAGTGAACGCGGCGATCTTCTTCGCGTGGAAATTGGCGAAGGCTTTGCGGTAATGCTCGCGTTTCTTGAGGACGGTCAGCCAACTCAGTCCAGCTTGCGCGCCTTCTAGAATCAGCATCTCAAAGAGTTTCCGATCATCGTATTCTGGGACGCCCCATTCGGTGTCGTGATAGGCGAGGTACAACGGGTCAGTGGTGACCCAGCCACAGCGGATTTTATTCATGTGTGTCTCCTCCTCAGTGCGTGACCCATGCGCGAGCCTTCTCGACGTAGCGTTGGATGAGCAGGCGCATGGTTTCAGCGGGCTGAATGCCGATCAGCGGAAATGCGCCGAGCATGAAGGTCGGATAGCCAACTACCTGAAACGTGCGCGCTTCTTCTTCGCTCTCTTTCACGCGACTAGTGAACGTGCCATCCCGTAAAGCCGCATCAAGCTCCTTGGGTGAGAGGCCGACACGCTCGGCGATCCTGAGCAGGGTAGGGAGGTCGCCAATGTCCTGACCGCCCTCAAAAACCGCGCTGAAGATCGCATCATGGTAGGGGGCAAACCTGTTGTGTGCCTTCGCGAACTCCGCGCCTTCGAGCGCGTAGGAGGAATCGAGCCAGTGGTCCGGCACGCGCAGGGTGACCCCGGTTTCTCGCGCCACACGGAAAATCTTGCCCTTGGCTTCATCTCCGATCATTTCGCCATTTTTCCAGCCCTCGTGGCGACGGGTGATTTGTACGCCTTTCCACAGCAGGTCAATTTCAAGTTGGCCATGCAGTTGGTCCATCACTTTCTTGGCGATGTAACACAGGGAAGACGCATAATCGTAGTAAATGGGGACAATCACGTTCGTCATTGGCTCAAGTCCTCGCGCGAACTGTAGCGTCCTCTCTGAAGAAAGTCCAAAGTCTCAAGGCCAAGGTCCAAAGTCCAAAGTCCAAAGTCTCCAAATCTGTCATTTATGCCACAAGCCATAAGCCATAAGCGATGAGTCATAGGCCATAAGCCAGTCGCTCATCGCCAAATGTTGATGAACCTGCTACGTTCCGCGCCATGAAAGTAGGACTTGTTGGTTTTGCCCGGTCGGGAAAAACGACCATTTTTAACGCCCTCACTGGTATGAGCGCCGAGGTCGGGGGATTTGAGAAAAAACGTGAAGCGGCTATCGCCGTCGTCAAAGTGCCAGACCCGCGCATTGACGCGCTGGCCGAGATTGTTCACCCAGAACGCAATAAATACGCGGAAGTCACGTTCCTTGACTTCCCACCGCCCGAGGAACGAAAAACCGGCCTGGAGACGGAAGCGCTCGTGCAAATGCGCGAATGTGAGGCGCTCGCGCTGGTCGTTCGGGCTTTTGCTGATGCCACCGCGACGACCGCGGTTGATCCCGTGCGTGACATGCGTGGGTTTCAGGACGAGTTAATCCTCGCGGACCTCGCGGTCATTGAAAAACGGATCGAGCGCTTGAAGAAAGAGAAGGGCAAGGAACGGGAACGCGATATGCTCGACCGCTGTCATAAGATACTCGAAGAAGAAAAACCGCTCCGCTCCGTGTCTTTTCTCCCTGATGAAGAAGGCATGCTCGCGGGCTTCGCTTTTCTGAGTCGCAAGCCGATGCTGATTGTCTACAACGTGGCGGAAAGCGCCCTGCGCGAAGCACTTCCACAAGAGGTGATCGACTACACCGAACGCGAGAAGCTCCTGATGGTGTCGATCTGTGGAAAAGTGGAAATGGAGATCGCGCAACTGGATGAGGAAGAGCGCGTGCTTTTCTCGGCTGACCTGGGACTGACCGAGTCCGCCAAGGATCGTTTTATCTTGCAGGCATACGCGCTGCTCAACTTGATGAGTTTCTTTACCGCTGGACCGATGGAAGCTCGGGCGTGGACCATCACGCGCGGCATGTCCGCGGTCAAAGCGGCGGGGAAAATTCATTCCGACATCGAACGTGGGTTCATTCGTGCGGAAGTGATCTCCTACGACGATTACATCCGTTACCGTGGTGAGTCGGGCTGTCGAGATGCGGGCCGGGCGCGTTTAGAAGGCAAGGACTACATCATGCAAGATGGCGATGTCGTCCATTTTCGTTTCAAGGTGTGAACATGCCTGAGCTCACCGAGACTTCCTCTTCTCCACATTCGTGATGTCGTCCAGAGGGGAATCGGGCAGTGATTTTGGCGGAAACAACACCTTGAGATTTTGCTCTCCGGTCCCATAACTGCCGGGCGCACTGCCTGGCTGTCCCAGACTTCCACCGCCAGCGGGTGGGATGGGCAGATTGTCCGAGGGGGGAGGATCCGGTAGGGACGGCATGGGCATAGGCTGAGCGTTTTCGTAGTCGATTGTGTCTTCTCCGTCAGTGTCTTCCGCCGGGGCTGATGTGACTGGGGGGTCGCTTCTGTGATCCCTGGCGTTCGTCTGTGCGTCTGGCATATTGCCTCCCGGGGAGCAAGCGAGGAAAGCGCCGATACCCATAAAGGCGACAGCGCGCAACCGTAATTTGTTTGTTTTCATACGCACCTCCCTCGAAGTTTTTATCCTTTCCGCCCTAAAGACAAAAGGGGCTTGTCGCCCCTTTTGCTTACGGTTCTCAGCTTCTCCTCTCTCTCAAGTTACGGACGAGATCAGTCAAACATCCTGGACTTCCGGAGGAAGGAGATAACACCAAGAAACTTTCCCTTGACTTCCGCTCTACAGGCACTGCGGTCCCACGGGACTACCGCACGCCGCATTGAGTAACGGGACAATGTTCGTGCTCGTGAATGGGCTCGCACCTTGCTGCTTGATCGCGGTGCTGATGTAGCCCCAACTGGTGGTTCCCACCACGACATTAGAGCCAGCGAAAGAGCCCGAGGTTGTCCCGGTCAGGGCTGGCCGGATACCAAAATTGACCAGCCACGGCCCGCCACTGGATCCTCCACACATCAGTGAGCCGATAATCGTGTTATTGACCTGAGCGAGATTCGTAAACCCATGGGAATCATTCCGCTCCATCAATTGACCATTATCGAGGCAGACCGGATACCCGATCTGGGTAATGTGATTTATTCTCGAGGGGGTGAAGCCGTAGCCGCCGAATCCATAGCCATACCAGCCGGTACGGGTACCCGGAAAGGCAGCAGCTTGAGCCGTCAACCGGATGACCGCGACATCATTCGCGCAGACAATACCAGGGGTCGAGCAAGAGTCAGTGCCGGCAAAGTAGGAGGTCATAACGATTGGCACCCCAGTCCATGTTCCAAAAGGAGCAACGCCGTTCCGATAGCCAGGGACAAAGCGAATGTTGGTGTAAAACCTCCGCTGTCCAAACCTCGAGACGCAGTGCGCGGCGGTGACAACAACCCCTCTCTTAATCAGAGATGCGGAACACACGAAGGTGCCAGCCCCATCGTTGAAGAAGAGCTTCCCTGACGCTCTATACGGATACTGAGTATTAGTGGCGGCCGTGAACAGGTCAGCTCTGGCCGTGCTGAAAGGGTGATTGCTCGTGCCAAATTCTTGCGGTGCGATCTCATCGTCATCCGCCGCCGCCGCCATGCCGACCCAGACGGGGGACTGTTGTCCATTTCCTACTCCGCCCGCCACGAAACCAGGCGTGCCTAAAGAGGCCGGTGACGTTAAGGCGCGGATGAGGTCCGCCGGTGCCGCTGAGGTCTTTGGGAGGGGCATGGGTTTGGCGTTCACATAATCAATAGTGTCCGCGGATGCGGCTTTGCTTGGGTCCTGGATCGTGACGGCTCCCCTCACTATTTGCGCGGAAGCTTCCATTCCGGTGGAATGGCTCAGTAAACTTGCAACAGCGATCGCAAGATATGATTTCCAATTCATGGTGTGTGGTCTCCTTCAGTAATGAGAATGTTGTGTTTTCCGAAAAATATCGGATGTCATTCATAGCCGGATGAACTCTCGAGTTCCACGATTCAGTAGGTCTAGGGCGGTGCACGTGAGTCTACCATATTGATGAGGTGAATCTCTGGCCTCCTTTCCACTCGACTTTGGCCATATTGAGTGACATTTTTTGTCACCGCTCCTCGAAAGGATGAATTGTCGGGTTTGCGTTCTAGAAATTGTGTGAGCTCTGATGTGTGAGCAGACAACATAAAATTTCCCTGACGGCTAAAAACCCGACTGAGACCATGCCGAGTGACATTTTTTGTCACGGCTCCTCGAAAGAGCGGATGTCTGGCTTGTGTGCTGGAAATGGTGTGAACTCTGACGTTTGAGCAGGCAATGCGAAATTCCTCAGACAATCTCAAGATTGTTTATTTGCGAAGATTGTGACTTACCTAAAAACTGCCAAAGTCGAGTTCCCCATGAAACATTGTGGCAAATTTCCCTTTCTCGTTTTTGCTCTCGCTAGACCAGCAATTCGGGTGCCGCGCATTTCGGAAAGCACTACAAGGTTTAACTCTCGCGGTTTCAGTGAAGACCGCCACGAAACCTGCGATTCAGACTCAAGTTAAGGACGACCAAAAACGATAATTAGGATCATTCGCATTCTGATACGGTCACGTCATATGCTGAGAAGTTGTACAAACTCGGTAGTATCGACGGATTAACGAATGATGTGTGGTCAAATGAGAACGGTTCTTGCCGTCGAGAACGGCAATTTTCAAGGATAGGAACTTGAGGCAATGGTGGACAGCTGCCGGTGGATAACGAGAAAGGGAATGCGACAGGGAGTGACAGCATGTCGCATGAAATTGACATGCCGGAGTTGCGAATAAGTAGCTTAGCGAGCACCGAGGCCTTAATGAGAACTGCACGGAACTCGATTTCTAGGCAAGCCGGGAGCTACGGTGTCATGGCGTCGTGCGCATACTCTTTGCGGTAGATACTCACGAACGCCATGATTGTGGCGAGGACCACTGGACCAAGAAAGACTCCCAGGAATCCGTAGGCTTGTAAGCCGCCCAGGATACCGAGAAAGAGGAAGAGCGTCGGCAGCTTGGTTCGTTCGCCGATGATGTAAGGCTTGATGAAATTATCGACGCTACTAATCACCACGCCGCAGAGGATCAGTGCAATCGCCCAGCCCCACGAGCTGGTCAGCCCCAGATAGATGGCGCACGGTAGCCACACCACCGCCGCGCCACCAAATGGTTGAAATGACGCAAGTGCCGACAAGCTCCCAAGAAAAAAACTGTAGGGGACTCCGGTAAGGGCGAAGGAGATTCCCGCGATAAGACCCTGCACTACCGCGGTCGCCACCATCCCTTGCACGACAGCGGACACCGTTTCATAGAACTGGTGAAATATCTCCTCTTTGTGGTGCGCTTCCATGGGAATGAGGTCGCGAATGTTGTGATAGAGTTCTTCCCCATCGCGGAATAGAAAGAAGAGTGTGAAGCTGACGATGGAGAAATGGAACAGCAGAAACGCGAGATTCTTGGCGACATCGGTGACGTGACTGAGAATAAACTGACTGACCGCATTGGCCGCGGTGAGCAACAAGCCGGGAATGTCGATGTTCGCGGCGGCGGTTTGGGGGACCCATTTGAGCCATAATTTTCCCAGATACGTCTCTTGCCAGCCCGCGAAATAGGACTGCAACTGTCCCGATTGCACGACCTCTTGTAGCTTTTGGTAGAGATCAACCATCTGTGTGGTGAGCACGCTCGATAGCAGAAAAATTGGCACCGCGATCAGCAAGATAATAAAGGAGGTGAGCAGCAACGAGGCGAGCGCGCGGCGACCGCGGAGAATGTCCTGGAGAAAGTTATAGAGTGGGTAGAAGGTCAGCACGAGGATGATGGTCCACGCCAACGGCTTCAGAAAGAACGCGAAGAGCGCGTACAACTGCGACAGCAGAAAGAGCAAGACGGCGAAGAAGAACGCACCGAAAAGTTGTTGGCGAGTCATGGGAAGTTCGGGGTTCGGGGTTCGGGGTTCAGGGTTCGGAAAAGCTGGGGCCAGTCACCACGGGCGAGGCGGGCGACGAAGTCGAGATCGCCTTCGAGAAAGTCGTACTCTGGTAATCGCGTTGGCTTCGCCCAGAGGAGCGCGTGGAACTGTGTATTCACGACCTCTCCCGTGTAACTGGGAACATGCAGGAAGGTCAAGGCGACGGACCGTCCGTTCGGATAATGATGGACCGTCTCATGCAGTTGCTCGCCAATCATCGCGGTAATTTGTAACTCTTCCTGCAACTCGCGCTGTAAGCAGGTGGCGTCATCTTCGGTATCCTGAGCTTTGCCGCCGGGGAATTCCCACTTGAGGGCGTGCAAATCCTGACCGCGTCGTTGGCAGATCAAGACGTGCGTACCTTGCGTGATGATGCCGACGGAGACGCGAATCATAAGAGGAGTCTAGGAGTCTAGGAGTCCAGGAGTCCAGGAGTCCAGGAGTCCAGGAGTCCAGGAGTCTAAGAGTTTTGGACTCCTAGACTCTCAAGACTCCTAGACTCTTTTAGTTGAGCTGCGCCGTCATCCGTTTGAGCATGACGCGAACCGCCTCGGCATCTTCCGCGCGTGGGGCGAGGGTCACGTACTGTTGGAAATCGCGGAGCGCCGCTTGCAGATGCCCCAAACGCTGATGGACACTGCCTCGGTCGCGAATTTCCACCGGCACATCGGGTTCAATCAGTAAAATCCGCTCAATCGCGCTCAGCACACGAGGAAAGTCATTCTTTTGCAGATAGACGCCTTTGAGATTGCGGAGCATGCGGACCAGGATTTCCTTCTTGCTGGTGGGCGACAGCAATTGCGGGATTTGCGAGAGAAAAGGATTCTGTTCGCCATACATGGTCTGGAGTTTATGGGTCAGTTGTTGATGGTCGAGCGCGATACCGCCAAGAAATGGGTCTAGTACCATCTCGCCCTCTGGCCCGGTGTATTTCACGAGGAAATGGCCCGGAAAGCCAACCCCGACGAGCGGCAAACCTAAGCGCCGTCCCACTTCCATGTAGACCACCGACAGTGTGATCGGGATGCCGGTCTTGCGATCCAGCACTTCGTTCAGAAAGCTATTGGCGGGATCATAGTAGGCCGAGGTGTTGCCCCGAAATCCTTCTTCCCGGTACAGGTGAACATTGAGGTTCAGCACGATGTCTGACGGGGTAGGGGCCTCCGGCAGTCGGGCGCGCACGGCGGCCGCTAGTGTGTCGAGTTTGTGGAGATAGACTGAGACATCCAGAGTCGGATGTTCTTCCTGCGCGATTAACAAGGCCGCCTCGGCCAGATCAAGGGCGTCCTCCGCGCCACTGACTAACTGAGTAAAGCGTTCTCGTCCGGTTGGTGAGGGCATACGGCTTCTCCCTTTCGCGTTGTGACGTCAAACGTGCCCATAGTGCTGAGAAAGCGTGATGTGTGCAAGGGGACAAGGGGATAGACAAGCGAAGAACGGGTTTCCTATAATCCGTCGCACGAATTTTATGGTTGTACCCTCAAAAAGTCCGCTCCATCATCTCCTCCGGGTGACCGAAAGTCCTGTTCCCTTGGTCATTCTTCCTCACGACAATCCTGACCCTGACGCGCTGGCCAGCGCGGTGGCGTTGCGATTCCTTGTCAACCAAGCCCAAGAGCAGAAGGAAATTATCATCGCCTTGGGTGGGATTGTCGGTCGTGCCGAGAACCGGGCGATGCTTCGGTATCTCAATATCGACTTAGTTCCGGTTGGTGAGATTGATTTCGCGCGGCAGCCACAGGTGGCCTTGGTCGATACGCAGCCTGGACGGCGGAACAACTCGCTGCCCGCGTCCTGTACGCCGACGATCGTGATTGACCACCATCCGGCTTATGGCGACTACCCAGGCGTCCAGTTTCTTGACCTGCGCGACGAATATGGTGCGACCTCGACCATTCTGACCGAGTATCTCGAAGAGACGCATATTGATGTCGAAAGCAAAATCGCCACGGCGCTTTTCTATGGCATTAACGCCGAGACTCAGGACTTGGGACGTGAAGCGACGCCCAAGGATGTCGCGGCCTGTCAGTTTTTGTATCCGTACACCAATAAGCGTCGCTTGGCGAAAATCGAGAATGCTCGCGTCCCGCGCGAGTATTTCAAGGTCTTTCGCGACGCGATTGAAGGGGCCGTGCTGTACGATTCCGTCGTCATTTCGGTGTTGCACGAGGTGCAGTATCCCGACATGGTGGCGGAAGTCGCCGATTTTCTCCTGCGCTTGGAGGAGTCGGAGTGGGCGATGGCCATTGGGCATTATCAGCAGAGTCTGTATGTGTCGCTGCGCACGACGAGTCGTGAGGCCAATGCCGGAGAGATTCTCCAGAAGGTCTTGGGTAGCTCGTCCGCTGGTGGGCACGACATGATCGCTGGCGGGCGCATTGCCGTGACGGCGAAAGGGGTGGGCGTCGAGAAAGCCGCTGTGCGGATCAAGGACCGGCTGCTCAAAGCACTAGGAATCACGACCGCTTCGGCGATTGATTTAATCCGTTAAGGCATGAAACGTACAACGTAAAACGTAAAAAAAGACGGGGAGGTAAAACGTAAGGCGTAAAACGTAAAATGAGCACTATGAAGAGTCTTTTTTCTTTTACGTTTTACGCCTTACGTTTTACGACTCACGGAGGTACATCATGGCGTTAGCCCGTATTCCACGCTATGCAGCCGCTGGCATGAGTTTGATCTCGTTTGACAAGTTGCCCGCTGGGACGACCTACGAAGTGGTGCCGCTGACGGCGGAAGATCGCGGCGAATCCAAAGGCGTGCTCTATACCAAAGGCGGCGAGAAGACGGTCGTCTGTCTCATGCACCCGCGCGCCGACATGACTCGGCATTACGCGATTCCCCACTTGCTCGACGCAGGCTATGCCGCGTTTGGACAAGAAGGGCGCTGGCCGAGTAATGACATAACCTGCATTCACGAAATGCTTGTTCCTGATGTCGCCGCTGGCGTGAAAATGCTCCGGGAGCGTGGGTTTCAGCAGGTGGTCTTCATCGGCAACAGTGGCGGCGGGTCGCTGTATTCCTTCTATCAATCGCAAGCGGTCACGGCTCCTCCCGGACGCTTGACCCACACGCCCGCTGGCGATGCGTATGATCTGAATCGGTTTCAACTACCTCCGGCTGACGGCATGGTGTTTCTCGCCGCGCATCTTGGCGAAGGAAAATTCTTGGAGAGGGCGGTCGATCCCTCGGTGACCAACGAGGATGATCCGCTCTCGTGCGACCCGGCGCTCGATATGTATAACCCCGCCAACGGTTTTCGTGAGCCACCGGAGCCGAGCAAATATAGTCAAGAATTCATCCAACTCTATCGCGCGGCGCAACTGGCGCGAGTCGCGCGCATTGACGCCATCGCGCGCCGTCATGTCGAGGAGCAACGCTATTTTCAAGACCTCGTGCGGCAACCCGAGTTCGACAAGCTACCCTTCGAGCGGCGTATTTTCTTGAGTCGGCGCAGCCTTGTTGGTCGCTACATGGAGATTCACCGCACGGAAGCGAATCTCACGTATACCGATCCGTCCCTCTCGCCATCATCACGCGACTACGGCTCGTTGTGGTCGCCACGGCCAGACTTGTTCAATTATCTGGAAGCCGGGTTTGGCAAATATCAAACGCCACGCGCGTGGCTGAGTACGTGGTCGGGTTTGTCCTCGCAAGCCGCGGTGTTGGCATGTCTGCCGAAGATGACGTTGCCGACACTCGTTGTGAACTATACCGGGGACCATGCGATTTACCCGGAGGATTCGGAATCGGTGTACCGGCAATCTCCGGCCACGGATAAGCAGCTCGCGCATGTCGATGCCGACCACTTTGGCTATCCGCTACCCGCGAAGCCGAATCAGGGCGGACGAGAAGGAGCGATGCAGGTGATTCTCCCGTGGTTGCGTGAGCGATTTCCAGGGCGATAACGCTTGAAGCTCCCTTTGTTTTTCATTGGCAAGAGCGCGGACGCACAGTCCGACTGTGGAAAAAATCTGTAACAGACCTTTTATAAGAGGAGGACCACATCATGGGTGCAGCGGAAAATAAGAAACTGATTCAAGACATGTTCGCCGAGTTGTCCAAGGGCAATGCGCCAGCTTTTCTCAATGCGCTGGCGGACGACGTGCGGTTCACCATCATCGGCAGCACCAAGTATTCCGGGACGTGCAACGGCAAGCAGGAATTGATCAGCAAGGTGCTGGGACCACTGACCGCGCAGCTTGAAGGCGGTCTGACCATCACGCCAGACAATTTCATCGCCGATGGTGACTTCGTGGCGATGCAAGCACGTGGGAAATCCACCACCAAGACTGGCAAGTCGTACAACAACACCTACTG
>JABFSC010000327.1 GCA_013140885.1 Deltaproteobacteria bacterium
GAGAAGGGGAGGTGCGTGTGCTCACTCCCAAAACTCTCGCGGTGCTGTCGTTTCTCATTGAACGCCCTCAACAGATTGTGAGTAAGGAGACGCTCCTGGCCACCGTGTGGGAAGGCACAACCGTGAGTCCCGGAGCCTTGAAAACCTGTATGTGGGAATTGCGACAGGCGCTTGGGGATCATCCGCGAACCCCTCTCTTCATTGGGACTCTTCCGCGTCGAGGATATTGGTTCATTGGCTCAATCCAGCGAACCACGGATCCCGCGATTATTTTTCTCCATCCGGCGCTCGCCGCTTTTCCTGCTTCCGGTCTTGAGCGGAGACGACGGTCTCAATTGGTGGTGGCAGTTCCTCCTGTTTCGTCCCGTGTTGTTTCGCCTCGTGGGTCCCTGTTTGGGCGAGAAGCAGCGCTCACGAAGTTGAGAAGTTTCTTTGAACAAGCGCAAGCGGGGAAACCGCAGGTTGTGGTTATCTCTGGAGAAGTAGGCATGGGCAAAACGGCGCTTATCGAGGCATTCCTCCAGGATATCGGTTCTGCTGCCACTGTGAGGATCGCCCGTGGGCAATGTGTTGACCAGTATGCCGAAAGAGAAGCCTACTTTCCCGTGCTGGAGGCGCTCGGTCAGCTCGGCCGTTCGGCGGAGCGGACGCATGTCGTTTCGGTCCTCAAAAAATATGCGCCAACGTGGTTGGCTCAACTCCTGGGGTTGGTACGCCAGACCGCCCCTGAGAAGCTCCAACAGGGGTTGGTCATGGGGACTCAGGGGCGCATGCTGCGAGAGTTTGTCGACGCGGTCGGCGCTTTCACGGATGATGTGACCGCTCGTGTGGCCCCAGTGCTGATTCTCGTGTTGGAGGACCTCCACTGGAGTGACGACTCGACGTTGGATTTGCTTGCGGCATTGGCACGCCATCGTGGCCACAATCGGGCTTTGCGGGTTTTCGTGGTTGGCTCCTATCGGCCAGCGGAGCTGCGCATGCGTGACTCTTCTTTGCAGCTTCCGCGAGGGATCCAGGACCACGGCGGTTATACAGAGTTAGCGTTGGAGAAGCTGAAGGAAAAAGCGGTGGCGGAGTATCTTGCGAAAAGGCTCGATAGCGAGCAGATTCCACCCCAGCTCGTTCATCTGGTGCATCACCAAACTGGAGGAAATCCCTTCTTCATGACAGAGTTCGTGGAGCAGCTCTTAGCAAAAGGGTATCTCCTCACTCAGGAGAAGCGCTGGATATTGGCTCCTTCGGTAGAACACTGCGGAGTCCCGCCCTCCATTCGCCAAGTGGTTGAGAAGCAGTTGAGCCAGAACAGCGAGATCGAGCAGCAGCTTCTAACGGTGGCAAGCATCATCGGCTTGGAGTTCTCGGCGGCGGCCGTGGCCGCCTTGCTCAATAGACAAACGGATGAGGTCGAAGCTCGGTGCCACGAGCTCGTGCAACGACACTTCTTCTTGGACGCCAGCGGCCCTGACCTGCTCCCAGACCGACGATGTGCCGCTCGCTACGTCTTCTCCCATCCGTTCGCTCGTTCCGTCCTGTACGCTAAACTTCCAACCTCCAGACGTCTTGAACTTCATCAACAAATCGGCCTATGGCTCGAAGGAGCCTATGGCGATCAGGTGCGATCCCATGCCCCTGAATTGGCGGAGCATTTCGAACGGGGGCACGACTACGAGCGAGCGATTCATTATCGACACTATACGCCGACATGCGCGGGGAAGCCGCGAGCGCACTTGCGGCGAGCGAAGTGATGGCCACGCCTCATTGAGGCGCTCCGCCGGAAATTTCCTCACCGGTCCAGCACAAATTCACTGACATGACGCGCTTCTCAGTCCGTACGGAGATCCGCGGCGCGCGGCCTGCCAAGCTGCGCTCATTCTTGTGTTGACTGGTGAGTCTTCCTCAGTTCGCGCCGTTCTCATCGCTCCTCACGCCTTAAAGATCGCTGAAGGCTGACCGATACATCCCAAGACGGGTCAGCACCGGGATACTCTTTAGAGAACGCGACATGGGAACTATCCTTACCGTGATTATACGAGGGGCGGGGGGTGTGACGATCCTGCTTGGGATCGGCATCCTCGCTGGATGGTTCGTCGTTCCTCTGACCCCTGAGGGCACCACGTCCGGTTTCTTCCTGTCGCCCTTTGTCGCCGGGGAGCTGCTGCTGTTGAGGGCGACTGGGTTGTGGGCGTGTGAGCGCGGCTGGTCTCGTCTCTCCCTCTTGTGCTGTGGCCTCGTGGTGATGATCAGCAGCGGCGCCATCACGCTGTCTGGATTGGACAGCACGGTCGGCGTTGCCTCCCTATTCGGCTCGAACGGGCTCTTGGTTCCTTTCCCTTGTCACGAGCAGTTTGGACCCTACGCGTTAGGGAGTTTTCTCCTCATCGCGGTCGCTCTGCTTTTGCAGACTCTTCACGGAAAGCCGCCGTGGGTCTCCCCGCTTATTGGTCTCTTGGGGGCGGCTTTGACGGTGACCGGAATTCTGACCTTCTGGAGTGATGGGGGAGAACCGGCGAGTAGGGCCGCTGATGCCTGTGGATTTACCCTCCTCGGTGTCGGAATTTTTTCCCTCGCCTGGCGACAAGATGCGCGGGTCCATAGTGGGATTCCGTTCTGGCTGACCGATCTTGTCAGTGTCACGGTCCTGACCGTGGCCCTGTTGTTGTGGCAGGAGCTGCGAGCGCAAGAACAAAAAACGATCGAACATTGGGTGAACCGCCAAGTTGAAGTCGTGGTCGATGAACTGCGAGACCGCCTTGATGCTCATATCGGGATGTTGCGGACGTTAGGCAAATGGGGGAAGGAGCGGCGGGCGGTCTTTGATCAAGCGGAATGGGAATCCCACGTCCAGAGTAATTTACAGTATATTCCGGGGCTTCATGCGATAGCCTGGATTGACCAGCCCTGTAAAGGTGCTGTTTTAGGCATGGACTGCCAGTATTTCCGGGAAAAACAGTGTCCAGGTTTGATTGAACGTTGGCGTAGTTTGTGGGCGTTTTACCAAACTACTCGGCATAACCTGTTGAAAACATGAACATTGGAACCTTTACAGGGCTGCCTGGATTGACTCCTCTTTCCGGGTCAATAGCGTGATTCCGCCTCAACTGAATGAATCCATTCTTGGAGCGGATATTCATCAGCAAGAGCGCATAGCGAGCGCGTTTCAGGCCGCGCGACAGCAACGGGCGGTGACCTGTTCCCGCACGATCGAGATCGCGCAAGGCGGCCAGGGCTTCATCGTTGTGCTGCCGCTGTACGCTGACGACCATACCTTTGTGGGCGCGGTGGGGGGAGTTTTTCAATATCAGGAATTGTTCGACTTGTTCCTCACGCACGCCGCGCCAAATTTTTCGCTGCGTATTTTCGAAGAGGATGTGGAAATTTATCGTCGTGAGCCCGGCGCGAAATCGCACGCGGCGCAATGGCGTCACGAGCGGCTGCTGCCGTTGCCGGGTATCTCCTGGCGCGTGGAAGTGACTCCGACTCTTGATCTTCTGGCCAGTCTCCGGTCGTCACTGCCCGGCATGACGTTTGTTTTTGGCCTTCTCACCTCCGTGCTGGTGTCTTTCATGGGGAGGTCATTACAGCAGGTGAAGCAACATGCGCGGGAAAATTCGGCGATTACGCTTGCGCTGCGGCAAGAGATGCAGGTGCGACTCGCGGCGGAGCAAGAACTGCAAGCCGCTCGCGATCATCTTGAATTGCGGGTGCGCCGCCGCACCGAGGAACTGACCGTCCTCAATAAATAAAAGGGTAATCCCCCGGCTTTGCCGGGGGACTCACAGAGTTTGACAATTGCGGGATTGGTGAAGAGCCTCCGCAGTACACCGGCCTAAGTGGCAGGGCAGGGAGACCGTTCTTGGAGGAACAG
>JABFSC010000302.1 GCA_013140885.1 Deltaproteobacteria bacterium
CTCTTGTTGTTCGCCGCGGTCGGCATGATGCTCATGGCGGCGGCGACCGACTTGATCGTGATCTTTTTAGGGCTTGAGACCATGTCGGTGGCGGTCTACGTGCTCGCGGGCATTCGGCGACAGAACGTCAAAGGCAACGAAGCGGCGCTGAAATACTTCTTGCTGGGGGCCTTCGCCAGCGGCTTCTTTCTGTATGGCGCCGCGTTAGTGTACGGCGCGACGGGCAGTGTCAAACTCGGCGCGGTCGCGACCTACATCAGCACGCATCTTAGCGGCGACCAGAGTTCCCCAATGTTATTGGCGGGCATGGCGTTATTGATCGTCGGCTTTGGCTTCAAGGTCGCGGCCGCGCCGTTCCATGCCTGGGCACCGGATGTCTACGAAGGCGCGCCCACCACGATCACCGCGTTCATGGCGGTGGGCGTCAAAGCCGCGGCATTCGCCGCGTTCGTCAGAGTCTTCCTGCTATCGTTTGGTGCGCTGCACGGGCAATGGGAATGGATACTCTGGGTCGTGGCTGTCGTGACCATGATCGTTGGCAACTTCACCGCGTTGGTCCAGGACAACATCAAGCGCATGCTCGCCTATTCGAGCATCGCGCATGCGGGGTATCTGCTGGTCGCGATGGTGGCTGGCAGTGAACTCGGTGGGGCGGCGTTGATGTACTACCTCGTGGCGTACGGGCTGATGAACCTCGGCGCGTTCGCGGTCGTGGTGGCGGTCGGCAAAAAAGGCGAGCCGAACGAGGAATTCAACGACTACGCGGGTCTGGGTTTTCGTTATCCCGCCTTGGCGATGATGATGACGATCTTCATGTTGTCACTCGCCGGCATTCCGCCGTTGGTGGGCTTCACCGGCAAGTTCTACGTGTTCAGCGCCGCCGTCAAAGCGGGATATATCTGGCTCGCTGTGATCGGCGTGCTTAACAGCGTGGTGTCGGCCTACTACTATGTACGTGTGATCGTCACCATGTACATGCAAGAGGGAGAGAAACAAGTCGAGCCGCTCTCCGCGCGGCCAGCCTTAGCGACAGCCATTGTCGCGGCGACGGTTGGCACGATCCTCGTTGGCGTCTTACCCGCCAAGCCAATGGCGCTGGCGCGGCACTCGTTTGCTTCGCTTGCAAAGCCCGCCCAGACCGCTTCCGCCGCTGACAAGAAGGCGCATGCTCCCGCCGCCAAGCCGGTGACAAGCACGCCCTCCGCAGAATCTCACCACTAGTTGTTGTCCGTGCCGCGCGCTTCTTGGGCGCGCGAGCGTCTCGCCTGCATGAGAAGCGATCGCTCAGGTCGCCCTTCTATCTTGAATGTCGGACGCGGTAGAAATTATCCATCTAAAGCGCTATGCCTAAAACTTGGGAAGAGATTTTCCTGGCTCTCAGGAGTCTGATGCGAAGCACGATGAAAAGCGGATGTCGCATAGAGGAAAAAAGCTACCATGAAATTAAAGGTTGTACTCCATCCCGCGGAAGAAGGCGGTTTCTGGGCTGAAGTTCCAGCATTACCCGGCTGTGTTTCCGAAGGCGACACATTGGAAGAAGTGCTGACAAACATTCGTGAAGCAGCCGAAGGCTGGCTCGTCGTGGCCGCGGAACGTATCGCGGTGCTGGCTCCAGACCATGTCGTGGAGATCGAAGTGTGAAATCGTTGTCGGGCCGGCGACTTTGTCGTATCCTGGAAGCTCATGGCTGGCAGTTTCAACGCGTGCATGGGAGTCATCACATTTACGCACAACCGAGGAATCCGATAATTCTCAGCGTCCCTGTGCATGGCAATAAAGATCTCAAGAAGGGGACGCTCGCTGAACTGCTCAAAGCGGCCAGCTTAACCGAGGACGATATCTGAAGCAGTATTCCGCACTCCGCTGAGTGCGTCCCTGTCACGCGGATTTCAAGCCCACAGCTCCACGAACAGACCCCGGGCACCTCCGTAGCCCGGATGGAGCGCAGCGTAATCCAGGCTACCCAGAAACTAAAGTATCGAAGTCCACTCCGCCGCTCTCTTCCACAGCGCTCAATCCAGTCTGTGTGCGGCTCGGGCTATTTCCCTCTTCCTTTCCGTCCTTCCGTTTTTTTTTCTTCGCGGTGTCAACCAAAAGGACACCGCATTCGTTAATACCATAGGGCAAAGATAAAACGGGGAGAGACGTTTGCGCTTTTTTTCTCATTGCGTTTCCTCGCGCCCTTGAAAAAAATTCTCCTTGACACCTAGCGTCTCGTTATAATAAAAGCTCTTCACAATCTACTTCCTCATCCTGTATTATGCCTACTCATCTTCTATCGGATTCGCTCCCGCCTCGTGTCCCTCTTGACGCTCCTGTACGCAGGAGCAATTTTCCGCATTCCGCATTCCGCATTCCGCATTCGCTGAGTGCGACCCCTGTCATACGAATTTCCGTAGCCACTAGCCCTGCGTGCAAACCGCGCGCGCCTCCTTGGGGGGGAATCATCGTTTTCGCAAGGCTGTCCAGTAACCCCGACCAACGAACGATCTTTTGCAAGGAGGCAAGGAGTTATGCACCTCTCTCACTATCATCTATTCGCGGTCATCATGTTTCTCTCAACCCTCATTCCCTCCGTGGCGTTAGGGCAGGCTAACCCACGCATCATGCTAGAGAAGAGTCAATCGCACGCGTTGGACAACAAAGTGCGCGCATTTCGCGTGCCGGTGACGAACAGCACTGGCGTGGTCACATATTACGATGTCACCGTCACCCTTGGGGTCGGTACGACGGGCGTCGTGAGTCCGACCGCAGCAGTAACGGCGACTCGTTCCCTATCAGTGACGACCGGCGTGATTCCTCCCGGCACCTACGTCGCAACCGATGGCACCAGGTGTGTGGTGACCAACTTCACGTTGACCAACGGGCGCATACAGAGCTTCTTTTCTTGTAACGATAACGGAGCTGGCGGTGCCCCTCACCAACTTTCTATAGCGACTGGCCTCGTCTCGGCTGGGCATCCATTTTTGACTGATCTCATTGAGGCTGGAATACATGTACGTCCGGATGTGAATACTTACACCTGGGGGCTCACTACCAATGGAGCGTTGAACATAGGTACTTGTAACGGCTTCTCGACGGGATATCCCATTGGTGCCAAAACGAATGGCAATCAACTTATACTGTCCCTTTTTTATCAAAGTGCGCCTAGTGGATTTTACTGTAGCGCGACCTTCACCAAGCTGCCGTAAGTTGTAGTGCTGGGAGCGTGGGTGTCTCCATTGCTTTTCATGCAGGCGAGATACCCGCGTTTTCAGGCAATAACATGCGAGTGGTCAGGAAAATTCTCGGGGTGATGAGATTGTCTGAAAGGAAAGGTGACAATGCCGCTCACACGAAGTTTCAAGGATACAGTTCAGGCGCGTGTCCGGCGAGACGGAAGGCTCCGTCTCGCGTTGCTCAAGGAAGGCATCGACTGCCTAATTGCTGGAGATGTGGAGACCGGCAAGGTTCTGCTACGCGATTATATCAATTTGTTATTCCTGTCACACCCGCCGCGACTAGCGCACTGACTTCAGCACTACTGAATTCCGCCCATGCCAACACGTCCCGCGTATGCTCACCTAACCGTGGCGCGCCACGGTGGAATGCCGTCACGCGATCCTTCCCATCCGTCCCAGCGGAGACTGGGTAAAGAAGATCGCGCCCAAGGTCAGGCTGCGCGATCGGCTGAAAAGTCCCGCGCGCCTGAAAATGCGGGTCGTCCATGTTCTCTTCCGGCAATCGGACACTGGCCCACAACAGCCCCTTGGCCTGTGCCTTGTGGTAGACCTCTTCAGCCGTCATTGAGGCGACCAACGTATCAATCATGGCGCTGAAATGGGCTTGCGCTTCGGCGGGCGCGCTCTTGGCCAACGCACGGT
>JABFSC010000341.1 GCA_013140885.1 Deltaproteobacteria bacterium
AACAGATACCGAGGAACGGGCAGCAGTCCGTCTTCCACCAGCGTGGCGACATTGGTGAGAAACCCGGTATCCAGCACCGCCGGTTCCGGCACGATGCCTCGTTCACGACAGGCCAGAATGATCTGGCGAATATCCTCGTAGGAGTTCGGAATCGCGATGCTGCGACGAGAGCCGTTCACCAGTGGAGTATTGTAGACGATGTTGCCAGTGTTGAGCGAAATCATATCCACCGGCTCCGGGGTCTCGCGCAGGTAGCGCAGGACTTGGTCGATGGTCGCGTCAGGCATGCGCGCGGTCGTGTGGTTGACGACCAGCGAGGTCTGGGTGCGGATGAGACGATCCGCTTCGGTGTACCAGGCGGGGTCATAGCTGACCGCGCCTTGCGGAGTGCGCGCATGAATATGGACGATGGACGCCCCGGCATCGAAACACCGCTTCGCCTCGGCGGCGATTTCGCTTGGGGTCCACGGCACGTTGGTGTTCTGCTCGCGTCCGCGCGCGCCGTTGAGACAGGCTTTAATGATGATTTTGTCCATTATGAAATCTCCCGAGAGCGCGGGCGTCTCGCTCGCGCTGAAAAGTTTGATACCTAAGAGGTGTTCCTTATGCTCGCTTTCCTACCCAACTTGCAAGCGGCGCAAGTCTGACATTAGGAGCGTGAGACTGTCAACTTCTCCAGATGTGCCTCGAACAACGAAAGGCACGGCGTCATCGCCGAGTCACACTTAATTTGGCGATGACACCGTGCCTTCTATCAACTGCTTAGCGCAAAGAACCTGCTTGTGGTGGGTCGCTCAGGAACTAGAAATCCATCTCACAATCTTCTGGCGTATCCGTTGCAAACGTCCCGCGCTGATCTCGCCAATCGATCCTACCAACATACTTGCGGGAACAACCGCGAGCCGTCCGATGCGAATCACGCTTGACACTTTCAATCCAGAAGTATGAAAATCCTGCTGAGTTGGATCAATCAGCTCATCGAATCCCACGACTGCTTGTTGGAGTTGGGTCGAAAGCATGCTGACCAACCAATCGTCATACGGGCCTGGGAGAGGTGCGATGAGCAGCACCGGCCTCGGTTTCCCTTGCCCCAGAGCAACGGTCGGAAACTGAGCAATGGCAAGCTGTCCAGCTTGTCTCACCGCCACTTCTCCTTGAAGTCCGCTTCTCCATATTCAGGCCACTCGTCATCTTCTGTCCCGGCTAATGCGGCGGACAGCGACCCTGCTGACCAGTCGAGGTCTTCCTGTCTCAATCGTTGCGCGAGCTGCTCGACAAAATCGAGCACCGTTCGTCGCGCCGATTCCGAGAGATGCGCTACCTGTTCGCGAATACGCTCTTCCGTGCTCATATTCATCGACTTACTCCGGTGCTGCGACCGCGCCGCGCTTGGTGACCACCACCGGCACCCCCTCCGCTGGCGCGAAGGTGATTCCACGACGCACCATCTTTGGAATATAGCCCGGCGCGAGATGTAACTCCGTGCGCAACAGCGTCTCCGCCAGCACGATCTTCATCTCATACGTGGCGAAGGCGGCACCGAGACAGTAGCGCACGCCACCACCAAACGGGAAAAATTCATACGGACTGGGTTTCTTGCCCAAAAAGCGGTCGGGATTGAACTGCTCCGGCTCCGGCCAGAGGTCCGAGCGCCGATGCGTCAGATAGATACAGGGCGCGGCCACGGCTCCCGCTGGCAGGTCTCGTCCACCAATGCGGGTCGGGGTCTGTAACCGCCGACCGACCAGCGGTACGATGGGATTCAACCGCGCGGTCTCCTTGATGGTCGCATCCAGATACTCAAGCTGAGCCATGTGCTTCGCCGTCACCGGGCCAGTCCCCACGACCGCGCGCAATTCCGCGCGCAATTTCCCCATCACATCGGGACGCGGCAAGATGCGCGAGCAAATCCATGACAATGACGTCGCGGTGGTTTCATGCCCAGCGATCAACAGCGTGAGCATTTCGTCGCGGAGATGTTGGTCGCTCAGCGGCTGCCCGTCCTCATAGCGCGCGTCGAGCAACATCGTCAGAATATCGTGCCGTCCCGCCGTTCCTTCCGCGCGTCGTTGCGCGAAGATGGCGAACAACAGGCTGTCGATCTCCTTCTTGAGGCGCACCTGCTTGCCCCACGGTGAGTACGGACCCAGATCAATCTGGAGCCACGGCAGCAACAAGAAGGGCTGCGCCGCGTTCGAGAGCAAGCGAATCAGGCGGTCTCGCAGTTGGACCAGCGTCTCGCTTTCATCCAGGCCAAACACCGTGCGCAGAATGACATCAAGCGTGATGCCCTGCATGGCGGTGTGAATCGGGAACGGGGTGTTGAGCGGCCATGCGTCGATGGACCGGTCGGCGATGGCGCGCATCTGCTCGCCGTAGACTTGCATGCGCTCGCCATGAAACGGCGGCATCATGATCCGGCGCTCGCGCGCATGCTGGGCCCCATCAAGCACTAACATCGAGTTAGCGCCCAGGAGCGGCCTGACAATGGCGTTGGCCTCGCCAGCGCGTAAATTCTCCATGTCGCCGGTGAAAATCTCCTTGATCGCCGCGGGGTCGGAGAAGAAGACGATGCGTTGGCCAGCGATGGGAAAGCTCACGGTGAAACAGTCGCCAAACCGCTGCGCGCATTCTTGCATGAAGGGAATGGGCCGACGAATCCAGCGCAACAGTTGGACGAGTGGCCACTGTCGCGGGCCGGGGGGGAGACTAGGGGTGAGTGGTGACGAGGGCTCGACTAGTGGTAAAGGCGCGACCTGCTGCATGGGTACATACTCCTTTCTTCCCTCAGAATGGGTGCTGTATCCACTCTTACGGTCAGTGTTTCGTCGAGGGAAGGGGAGCAGGCAGCAAAAAGAATCAGCACACGCAGAAGGGTTCCTTCTCGTCTGGAGCCCTTCCTGACATGGGACCACAAGGCAACCGAGCGGAGACTACGCCGCTTGTTGTACTTTGTGTTTCAACAGTTTCCCGATGATCTGATCGATCACCTGATCGGCTAGGGCGCGGACTTCGTCCTTGGTCTTGGGCTGGATGGGATGTTGCACAAGGATCGGTTCATACTGGCCCATGCCGAGCGCCGTGCATTGGGCGCGAGCGGCACCGATGAACTCGGTGGTGGTGACATTGGCGGTCGGAATCCCGTGCTCTTCAAAGTAGACGACATCGTGCGAACTGCACGAAATGCAGCCCCCTCAATCGCTGAGGGCTTCGATGATGGCGTCGCATTTCTCCCGCAGCTCGATCTTGATCGCTTCGGGCGCTGGGCGCGCGACCGTGGGCTTCATGCGGCGGAGCACATCCTTGACGCCATATTGCTCACGGAGCACCTCTTCCACGCGATCCAGAAAGAAGGCTCCTTTTGACTTGCTGATGTCGAGTAGGCCAATCGTTGTCCCAGCCAGCGTGTCGAGCCGCGGCGCGAACACTTTCTGGGCGCGTTCCACCTTATCGGTGGGGTCAAGAAACATTTCTCCCATGACAAACCTCCTTCTTATGGTGATGAATTATGAACGAATTTCCTTGGTCGTGATCTTACTGCCAACGTCGCCGCCCGCCCAGCCTTGCACGGCGGCGGAAAAGCGACCCGCCGTGCCGCCCGCGACGATGATGGCGATGTTTTCTGGCTTGGCGAACTTCGGATAGAGCGTGTCATCCGTCGCGGGTTCGCGCTCTTTCTTCTCAGTGCGCAGCATGCTGACGCCAACCCCTTCGCCCCCGTTCACCCCAGGCCGCAGTTCCCGCAAGGGGCGGCGAATCTTTTCCCACAAGAACTGGCGCAGGTCGTTTTTCGACCAGCCGTCTTGCTGAAACGTTTTCGCGTGTTCTGGACAGACCACCAGCATGGTGTCGGAGAACA
>JABFSC010000349.1 GCA_013140885.1 Deltaproteobacteria bacterium
CCGTCTGCCGATGGCGGCGGACCATCCTCATAATCTCTTCACTTTGCTGGGGGCCTCCCATGACATCCAAGTGTTCGGCACGGCAACACAACTCTGCCCCAACTGGCTGTGTCACAGGGAAACGAAGAGCCTGACGCAACGGATGCGTTCACTGCTGTCCGATCTGGGGATCGTGTATCTGCATATTCTCCTTCCGGCGGATTTGAGTACCCGCTTGCCCGCGGTGACGCAGAACTGGACGAATTTTCTCAATAGTTCCCCCCCGGACAATACCTCGACCGTACGTGAATCTTTCATCGCGCGGCTCCAGACATCCGCGACCGAGGATTTGCAAGGAGACCGTATTGGACAATTCAGGCACTTCGTCGAGGCGATTTCCGTCACCAACCGGCCTACGCTCTCTTTTCTTCACATCCTCCTCCCTCACGCTCCGTATCACTACCTCCCTTCGGGACAGACCTACAGCACCGATGGCGGATTGACCGGATCGACGGCGGAGCTGTGGGGGAACGATGAATGGGCAGTGACTCAGAGCTATCAGCGCTATCTTTTGCAGGTTGGTTGTGTTGATACCCTCCTTGGTAACCTTCTGGATCACCTGAAAGCGGTCGGTCTCTACGACCCCGCGTTGCTCGTGGTCACCGCCGATCATGGGGTGAGCTTCCGACCGAATGATTTCCGCCGTCCACTGACCAAAACAAATTTCCACGATCTCATGCCGGTGCCGCTGTTCATCAAAGCGCCACACCAGCACGCAGGCGCGCTCAATGAGCAGCAGATCGAGACCATTGATATTCTGCCGACCATCGCGGACATTTTGGGGATTCGACTGCCGCGGCCCGTGGATGGGCACTCGGCGTTTGCGCAATCGGTGCCGGAGCGCGACACGAAAGTGGTCTTCTTTGAAGAGCGTCAAAATTTGCGCATTGCTCCCGCCGCGCTTGAGGATGCCATCGCTGTCGCTGTCAAGCAGAAGCTGGCGTTGTTTGGCCCGGAGGCCCAATCCGATCGGTTGTTCACGGTTGATGCGTCCCACGAACTGGTTGGCCGACCCATTCAGGAGATCGATCGAGGAAAAGAAATAGACGCGACTATTGGCCTTGATCACTCCCAGCGCTTTGCCGATCTGATTCCGCGGGCGAATTTTGTGCCCGCGCAGATCACCGGCACGTTCCACCCGCATGGGGACGTTTCACCGTCATCGTATTTGGCCGTCGCCATCAATGGCACGATTCGGGCGGTCACGCGCGGTTGGACTTTTCCCATGGAGGGAGTTCGAGGGAAGTGGTCGGCCATCGTCGATCAGCAATCTTTTCGCGCGGGGCGGAACGACGTGGAGGTCTTCATCGTCTCCACCTCGAAAGGCAAGTCCATTTTGCATCGTCCCGTGAAACTCGCCAGATGAAGGAGTGCGGTGTTCGTATCCCTGCCTAGGGAAGTTTCCTCCCCTGATCTTTCTCAGTCCAGTATCCCCTCAATTACCCTTCCCTGCTCCTATCCTTTCACCCCCTCCACGCACTTGCGAAATATCCGATGCCAATTGGTGATCGTGCGAAACTGGTGCGTATAGGAGTCGAGGCCCCACAAGGCGCGGACGAGAAACAACCGGTGCCCCGGCGCGTTGAAGATGCGGTTCTCGATGCCAATCGACGTGATCTCCATCGTCTTCTTCGCTGAGTCGAACTCATGCGGGTCGTAGTCGCGGTCCTCCAACACCGGCTCGAAAATCAGATACATGATCTTCACCAGCGGGGACGGATCAACGCCCGGATCGATATAGCCTAGGGTGTCAAAACACCGTGCCATCGTGGGCTCGTCGCGATCCAGAATGGCTTTGGCGAGGGTGAGATAGCCCTTGCGAATCTCTTCAGGAAAGACGCGCACGCTACCAAAGTCGAGCATCGCCACTTTGGGGTGATAGGTGACCAGATAATTGCCGGGATGCGGATCGGTGTGCAGCACGCCAAACTCCAGAATCTGCCGCCAGGTCATCTGAAAGTATTTGATGGAAACCCAGTCTTTCAGTGTTTGCTCGACTCCAGGAGCGAGAATGTCTTGCAGTTTGTAGCCGTCGAGATACTCCATCGTCAGCACCCGGCGGGACGACATGTCGGGATAGACACGCGGAATCAGCACCTCGTCGTCATCGGCGAAGAGCCGTTGAAAGAGGGCGAGGTTGTTCGCTTCATGCACGTAGTCCAGTTCCTCGCGCAGCCGCTCCTCCATCTCTTGGTAAATTTCACTGGCATCAAAACTTTTTTGCCGCAACACATCACGGGTCAGCCGCGTGAAGGCATGCAAGAGCGCTTTGAGATTCTTCAGGTCCTGAACGACAGTTTCATCGACGCCGGGGTACTGCACCTTGACGACCACGTCATCACCATTCTTGAGCGTGGCTCGGTGGACCTGTCCCAGTGACGCCGCCGCGAACGCCTCGTGCTCGAAGCGCTTGAAGAGTTGTTCGGGATACTTGCCCAGTTCATTCTTGACTTGCTCGCGAATGAGCGCGTACTCCATCGGCGGGACGGACGACTGTACCACAGAGAGGACATTGAGCACCTCCAAGGGCAGCAAATCGTCGCGCATGCTCAACATCTGCACCAGCTTTATGAAGGCACCACGCAACTCGCGTGAGCTTTCGACGATGCGCAGGGCGTTTTTCAGATGGAGATCAAAGAGAGATTGGTCTTGCTGGTCGGCGGATTGAAAGGGTCGCTTGAGCGCGTTCCAGACGTAGCTGCCGCCGACCGAGGTGGTGAGCGATCCGACTTGCAGCGCGCGTTTTGTGCGTCCTTTGGTGATGCGGACGGGTTTAGATTTCTCAGGCATGACAGTCCAGTCTTCCTTCTGCCCGCACCCTTGCTATACAGCACTGCTGGACAAGCCAGCAGTGGCACCCAATAAGCCAAATCGGCAGGTTATATTTTGCCAAGCACTGAGGAATGCACGCGATTGATGAGCGTCGCCGCCGCCGCCGCGCCAAAGCCGTTGTCGATGTTCACAACCGTCACCCCTGACGCGCAGGAGTTGAGCATCGCCAACAGCGCGGCGAGCCCATTGAAGCTGGCTCCATATCCGACGCTCGTGGGCACGGCGATCACCGGGCGATCCACTAACCCACCAATCACACTGGGCAACGCCCCTTCCATGCCCGCCACGACAATCAGCACCGAAGCCGTATGCAGTTGATCGAGACTGCCGAGGAGACGATGCAGTCCCGCGACTCCCACATCGTGAAGTCGCTCCACTCGATTGCCCAATAGTTCCGCCGTCACCGCGGCTTCCTCGAAGACCGGAATGTCCGCCGTGCCCGCGCAGATCACGAGGATAGTGCCGCCTTGCGGTGGAGGCTGTGGGAGCTCGCCGAGTGATCCGACACGGGCCTCAGCGTAGTACCGCAGTTCAGGCAACGCGGCCTGCACGTCTCGGGCTTTTTGTTCATCCAAGCGGGTAATCAACGCATGCTGCCCGTTCGCCACGACCCGTTTGGCGATCTCGATAATGTGATGAGCGGTTTTGCCTTGCCCGAAAATGACTTCGGGAAATCCCTTGCGCAGGGCACGGTGGTGATCCACGCGCGCGAACCCAAGGTCTTCGTATGGCAGGGTTTTGAGTTGATCGAGCGCGTGGTCCACATCAAGCGCGCCGCTCTGGACCTGCGTCAATAGCTCGTGCAGTCGCGTGCGATCCATAGCTATTTCCGATCCTGGCGAAAGTGGTCGAACCCAGCACGGGCCACGGTTAGCGGCGTGCCGTCTGGTCCTCGGACCGTGAGCCCCTCGGCCTGGGCAACGATATGGCCAATCCGCGTGATGGGACAGTGACTAGTCTGAGCGAGTTGGCCAATTGTCTCGCGCTGGTCCTGGGCGGCGGTGAACAGCAGTTCGTAATCTTCACCACCAGTGAGGGCGGTGTTCCACTGATTCTTGCCGAGGAGCGTTTGATAGGACTCGGACAGCGGGAGAGAGGGAGCATCAATCACGGCACCCATACGGCTCGCCGCGCAGAGATGGCCAAGGTCTTGTAAGACGCCATCACTCACATCAATCATGGCATGGGCAAGATGCCGAGCCGCGAGTTCTCGGCTCACCGCGAACCGGATCGTCGGACAAAGGAAACGCGCTTTCACTTGTTCAGCGGCGGCATCGGATCGCCCCTCTTGCAGCATGCGGAGTCCTAACGCCGCATCCCCCAAGGTGCCGGTCACATAGACATCATCCCCAACCCGCGCTCCAGCGCGAGCAAGGACACCGTGCACGGTCTGCCCGAGCAGCGTCACGGAAATCATCAAACAGGGCGCGGCGCTCATGTTGCCACCAATCAAGGCCGCGCCACAGTCACTCGCGGCCCGCAGGAATCCCTCGAAGAAGGCGTCGAGGTCTTCCACTTCAGTCTCTTGTGGCACCCCGAGGCTGAGTAGCGCGAACGTGGGGTCTCCGCCCATCGCCAGAATATCGCTGGCGTTGATGGCGAAGGCTTTCGCGCCCAACATCGTCAAGGTTGTCCACTCGCGACGAAAATGCACGCCTTCGATCATCGCGTCGGTGGTGAGCACGGTCGTCCCTGGCAACGCGACGGCGGCGCAATCGTCGCCCACGCCAAGCAACACGCGTGGGTCCGCGGGCAGCCGCTCACGCAGTCGGTGCAAGAAGGGAAACTCTCCGAGATCGCGCAGCTTCATGATGGCTAACCGAACATTTCCTTGACTTTCTCGAAGAATCCTTTGCTCATGGGGTTCACATCTTCGCCATCAAGACGGGCGAACTCTTCGAGGAGTTCGCGCTGACGTGTCGTCAGGGTGCGGGGAATCTCGACCGTGACGCGCACCAGTTGATCGCCCCGACCGCCGGTATTCAGACTGACGATCCCCTTGCCGCGTAAACGAAAGACATTGCCGGACTGCGTGCCCGCGGGAATTTTCAGTTTAATTTTGCCTTCGAGCGTGGGCACTTCCATTTCCGTCCCCAGTGCGGCTTGCGGAAAACTGATCGGCATCTCGCAGATCACCGTGCTGTCTTGCCGCTTGAAGAGGGGATGCTCTTTGACTTGAATCATAATGTAGAGATCCCCTGGCACCCCACCAGCCGGAGGAGTCTCCCCTTCGCCCCGCAGTTTGAGCCGAGACCCACCATCCACCCCGGCGGGGATTTTCACTTGGAGGTTGGCCGTCTTGCGCCCAACTCCCGTGCCGCGACAGGTGTCGCACGGGTCGCCAATCACCGACCCTTGTCCCCCACATTGGTGACAGGTCCGCGCGACGGTGAAAAAGCCCTGTTGAAACCGTACCTGGCCACTGCCGCGGCAGGTGGTGCAGGTCTTCGGCACGGTGCCGGCTTTCGTGCGCTTCCCCTGACAGGTGTCACAGGTCACGGACCGTGGAATGGAAATCGTCTTTTCCGTGCCAAACGCGGCTTCCTCGAACGAAATTTCCATATTGTAACTGAGGTCATCGCCACGACGGGCCCGTTGCCGCCCGCCCCCGCGGCCACCACCAAAAATGTCACCGAAAAGGTCGCTAAAAATGTCCTCGAAGTTACCAGAGAACTCGAAACCACCACCAGAAAACCCGCCACCGCCTCCGCGTGTCTGATCGAAAGCGGCGTGACCAAAACGGTCGTACTGCGCCCGCTTCTCTGGGTCGGACAACACTTGGTAGGCTTCGGAGAGTTCCTTGAATTTCTCCTCCGCCGCTTTGTCACCAGGATTGCGGTCGGGATGATAGCGCATCGCCGCCTTGCGATAGGCTTTCTTCAGTTCGTCTTCACCGGCGGTGCGACCAACCTCAAGAAGTTCGTAATAGTCCGCTTTGTTATTTGTAGTTGCCATAATGATGTCGGTGTCTATAACAAAAAAAACCCCACTCTTCTATTGTCAGAGGAGTGGGGGCGGGAAATACGTTCGGAACCCGTCGTCGTTACTTTACTTCCTCGAAGTCGGCATCGACCACATTCTCTTTCCCTGGCGCGGATTGCGTGGGCTTGTCACCAGCGGTGCCGTCCGCCTGCGGGCCTTGACCACCACCACCAGCGGCCTGCTGCTCCTTGGCCACGCGCGCATACATCGCTTCCGCCAGCTTATGCGAAACCTGCGTCAGTTCTTCATTCGCGGCCTTGATGACCTCCGCGTCCTCGCTCTCCAGCGCTTTCCTCGCCTTCTCCAGCGCGTCCTCGATACTCTTAGCCGTCGCTTCGTCCACATCACCGCGATGGTCCTTCAGCGACTTCTCGGTCGAGTAGATCATGGTGTCGAGATGGTTGCGCGCTTCGATGGTCTCGCGTTTGCGTTTGTCCTCGTCCGCGTGCGCCTCGGCATCCTTCACCATCTGTTTGATCTCGTCCTCGGACAAACCACTCGACGCGGTGATGCGAATCGACTGCTCCTTGCCGGTACCCAGGTCCTTGGCGTTGACGTGGACGATACCGTTGGCGTCGATATCGAACGTCACCTCGACTTGCGGTACGCCACGCGGAGCCGTGGGAATGCCAACCAGGTCAAACTGACCTAACAGCTTGTTCGCAGCGGCCATGTCCCGTTCACCTTGGAAAACACGGATGGTCACCGCGGTCTGGTTGTCCGCCGCCGTCGAGAAGACTTGGCCCTTTTTGGTCGGGATCGTGGTGTTGCGGTCAATCAGGCGCGTGAACACGCCACCGAGGGTCTCGATACCCAGTGAAAGCGGTGTCACGTCCAGCAAGAGGATGTCACCCTTCACGCCACCTTCACCACCAAGCACCGCGCCTTGAATGGCGGCACCAATGGCGACCACTTCGTCTGGGTTCACGCCTTTGTGCGGCTCCTTGCCGAAGATTTTCCGCACCCGGTCCTGCACGGCGGGCATACGGATCATGCCACCAACCAACACCACTTCGTCAATCTGACGAGTAGAGAGGCCGGAATCCTTCAACGCCGCCAGGCATGGCCCTTCGAGGCGATCCAACAGATCGGCGCACAGGGCTTCCAACTTCGCGCGCGTGAGTTTCATGGTTAAATGCTTGGGGCCGGATTGGTCCGCCGTGATGAACGGCAGATTCACTTCGGTTTCCATTGACGAGGACAACTCAATCTTCGCCTTTTCTCCGGCTTCCTTGAGGCGCTGCAACGCCATGCGATCCTTGCGCAGATCAACGCCTTGATCCTTGCGGAATTCGTCGGCGAGATAGTCAATGATCCGTTGATCGAAGTCGTCACCACCCAGGAAAGTATCACCGTTGGTCGATTTGACCTCAAACACCCCGTCGGCGATTTCGAGGATGGACACGTCGAAGGTGCCACCACCCAGATCGAACACGGCGATCTTCTCGTCCTTCTTTTTGTCGAGCCCGTATGCCAGCGAGGCCGCAGTCGGCTCGTTAATGATGCGTAGGACATTCAGTCCAGCGATGCGACCAGCGTCTTTGGTGGCTTGCCGTTGCGAGTCATTGAAATAGGCGGGCACCGTGACGACCGCATCGGTCACTTTCTCACCAAGATAATCCTCGGCCGTCTGTTTCATTTTTTGCAGAATGAACGCGGATACTTCCGCTGGACTGTACTTCTTGCCGCGGATCTCGACCCAGGCGTCGTTATTCTCGGCTGAGACCACTTTGTAGGGAAGGACTTTGGTCGCTTTTTGTACTTCCGCGTCACCGACGCGACGCCCCATCAAGCGCTTAATCGAAAAAATGGTATTTTCTGGATTGGTAATCGATTGGCGGCGCGCAATCTGACCGACCAGCCGCTCGCCGCTGTCAGTAAACGCCACCACGGACGGTGTAATGCGGCTGCCTTCCGCATTGGTGATGACCTTCGGGTCGCCCCCTTCCAGAATCGCAACCACCGAATTCGTCGTCCCCAGGTCAATCCCGATAACTTTTGCCATAATCTTTTCTCCTTAAAAGGTAGGGCCTTGTACCCGCCACTTCAGTTCGAAAGATGAGTAATCATCCACGTATAGACGCGCAACCTTCAGGTGGCGGATTTTTTCTCGTCCGCTGGCGGCTTGGCCACCACTACCAATGCCGGACGCAGCAGGCGGTCATGTAGCAAATAGGCTGGCGCGTACTCATCAACAACGGTGTTGGGCGCGACCTCGGTGTTTTCCACTTGGGACATGGCTTCGTGCTTGGCGGGATCAAACAATTGTCCCTTCGCGCTCACACGAGCAACTCCATGCTTTTCCAACATATCGAGGAAGGAACGCAGCACGAGCGCAACGCCTTCCACAAGCGACTGGCTATTGCTCTCACCTCGCGCGTGAGCAACGGCCCGGTCGAGATTATCGAGAATCGGCAGGAGATCGCGAATCACTGGCTCGTTGGCGAATCGTAACGCTTCCGCCTTGTCGCGTTGCATGCGACGCTTGAAATTCTCCGAGTCGGCCCGCTCACGCAAAAATAAATCGTAATTCGCCTTGGCTTCCGCGTCTTTTGCCTGCACCTGCGCCAGTAATGTCACGATTTCGTCTTCCGCCGTGACTACCGCGCCAGATATGGCTTCGCCAGATATGGCGGATGCAGTCATGCCCGCGGAAGACTGTTCAGCGGCTTGCACCGGCGTCCCTCCTGGTGCATTGTCATGCACAGCATTGTCATGCGTAGCATTGTCATGCGTGGCATTCTGATGCCCTGGTTTGTCCATGAATGACCCCTATCTATAAAAATTGTTGGCTTGTGATTTTATTGGCCGAGACGATGTCCCCGAATATCTAAGAACCATAGGTACCAGTGTCAAGGTAAAAAGATGGTGGAAGAGCGAACTCCGGCGGTGGTGCTGCGCGCGCGGGCGTATGGGGAATCCGACAAGATCGTCACCCTGTTGACTCGCGATTGGGGAAAAGTGACCGGCATCGCCAAGGGCGCGAAACGCTCACAGCGCCGATTCGTGAACGTGCTCGACTCGTTTACCCATGTCCAACTCTATTTCCGCCCCGGCCGAGGCAATGATCTCGCCTTTATTTTTCGTTGCGACCTGATTCGCAACTTTCGCGCGCCGAGTCTGGACCTCGAACGGTATGCGTTCGCGAGTTATGTCACTGAATTGATTGATGTAATGATCGTTGACCGCGAGGCTGGCGCGGAAGCCTACACCCTGCTCCTCGCTGGGCTCACCGCGTTAGAAGAAGAGCAAGTCCTGTCCACGCTCTTTCTGCCCGCCTTCACTTTGTTGCTGCTCTCGTGCACGGGCTACGAACCGAATGTCACCGAATGTCAGCACTGCGGCGTATCCATCGGTGAACATGCTGGACCGTCGGTATTTTCTCCGAGTCGTGGCGGGCTCTTATGCCCACGCTGCCATGACCACGGCGGCATGACCATTCATCTGTCCGATGACACCATCAATGTGTTGGCGACGGCGAAAACGACACCGCCAGAGGATTTTTTGCGGATCACCACTTCACCACGCACCACGCGAGAAACTCGTGCGGTGGTCACCAGTCTGTTGTCGCGCAACCTCACGCGGCCACTGAAATCACAGGCATTTCTTGAGCAAATGGGAGCATTGCACGATTCTCACGTTGACGGCCCACAGGGGGAATGATACGGCTGCTGCCCTATGACTGTCACAATGGAAAAGGTCGTCAACCTGTGTAAACGACGCGGGTTTGTCTTTCCGTCAAGCGAAATTTACGGCGGATTCGCCAGCACCTGGGACTACGGACCGCTGGGCATCGAACTCAAACGCAACATCCGTGATTCCTGGTGGCGCTATATGGTCACTTCGCGTGAAAACGTCGTCGGGCTGGAGAGCGCGATTCTGATGCACCCACGGGTGTGGGAAGCCTCCGGCCACATCGCGGGTTTTTCCGATCCGCTGGTGGATTGCCGGGTGTGTAAGCGCCGTTTTCGCGCCGACCACATCCCCGAAAAGGTGGACCGCCAATGCGCCAAGGGCGCGGAGTGCGATTTCACGGACACGCGGCAGTTCAACCTCATGTTCAAGACCTTCGTGGGACCAGTGGAAGACGAGGCGGCGGTCGCGTTTCTGCGGCCCGAGACCGCGCAAGGCATGTTCGTCAACTTTCTCAATGTCCAACAATCTGGCAGGCTTAAACCACCTTTCGGCATCGCCCAGATTGGCAAATCGTTCCGCAACGAGATCACCCCAGGGAATTTCATCTTCCGTACCCGTGAGTTCGAGCAAATGGAGATGGAATTCTTCGTCAAACCGGGCTCTGATGACGAATGGTTCGAGTATTGGCGTGAGCAGCGCATGAATTGGTACACCCAACGGCTGGGCATCGACGCCACCAATCTTCGCTTCTACGACCATCCCAAGGAAGACCTCGCGCACTACTCGAAGGCGACCACGGACATTGAATATCGCTACCCATTTGGCTGGGGAGAACTCGAAGGCGTGGCGAATCGCACGAACTTCGACCTCAAGCAACACAGTGAATATAGCGGTAAGGACCTCACCTTCTTTGATGAAGAGTCGCGCGAACGCTATCAACCGTATGTGATCGAACCGGCGGCGGGAGTGGATCGTATCCTCCTGATCACGCTGTTGGATGCCTATCGTGAAGACGAACAAGAGGGGGAACCACGGATTGTCTTGCGATTCCACCCGCGACTCGCGCCGATCAAAGTCGGCATCTTTCCTCTCCTCCGCAAAGAGGGACAGCCAGAAAAAGCCCTGCAACTCCGCGATATATTGAAAGAACGGTTCGCGGTTTTCTACGATCAAGCAGGCTCAATTGGTCGCCGCTACCGAAGGCAAGACGAAGTCGGCACCCCCTTCGGCATCACGGTGGACCACCAAACCATGCAGGACGATACGGTGACGCTACGTGACCGTGACACGTTAGAGCAGATTCGCCTACCGATTGACCGACTCATTCCTGAATTGATTCAGCGGATTGAGACGTGAAAAAAGTCTAGGAGTCTGAGGAGTCTAGGAGTCCGGGAGTCTAAGCGTCAGAGGCTCCCGACTCCTCAGACTCTTAAGACTCCTAGACTCTCAGACTCTTAGACTTCCCCGAATAAGGATTCCAGCATGCCAATCGACACCGCCAATGGAGCCAGCAAGAAACCCCGTAACAAGAAGTACGTCTACTCATTCGGCGGAGGAAAAGCCGACGGCAATACCAGTATGAATGGGCTGTTAGGCGGCAAAGGGGCCAATCTCGCCGAAATGGCGGGCCTCGGTCTCCCGGTCCCGCCAGGAATGACGATCAGCACGGAAGTCTGTACCCATTATTATACGAACGGTCGCACCTACCCGACTGAGCTGACCGCCCAAGTACAGAAAGGGCTGGCCCGGATCGAAAAAATCATGGGCCGCCAGTTTGGGAGCCGCAAGAATCCATTGCTCTTATCGGTCCGCTCCGGTGCGCGCGTGTCGATGCCTGGCATGATGGATACGGTCCTCAATCTTGGACTCAATGATGAGACCGTTCAGGGCGTGATCCAACAGTCAGGGAATCCAAGGTTCGCGTATGACTGTTACCGACGTTTCGTGCAGATGTACGGCGATGTGGTGCTGGGGCTCAAGCCAGAATCTAAAACCGAGCGTGACCCGTTCGAAAAAATCATTGAAGAGAAAAAAGCCGCCAAAGGTATTGAACTTGATACGGAATTCACTGTCGAGGATTTGCAGGCACTGGTCGCGGAATTCAAGGCGGTGATTCGCGACCGGTTGCAGATCGCGTTCCCCGATGACCCGCACGAACAACTGTGGGGAGCGATTGGCGCGGTGTTCGGTTCGTGGCAGAACCCACGTGCCGTCACCTATCGGAAGATCGAAAATATCCCCGGCGAATGGGGCACGGCGGTCACCGTGCAGACGATGGTGTTTGGCAATCTTGGAGATGACTGCGCCACCGGCGTCGCGTTCACGCGCGATCTCTCAACCGGGAGGAATGCCCTCAATGGCGATTTCCTCGTGAACGCGCAAGGTGAAGATGTCGTCGCCGGCACCCGCACGCCGCAACAAATCACCCTGGCCGCGTCACGTGAACGGGCCCAACAAAGTGGGCATGGCGAGGAGGATCGTCAGCAACGCTATCCATCACTGGAAGAGCGCATGCCAGAAGGCTTCGCGACGCTGCAAAACATCGCGAACACATTAGAGACTCACTACAAAGACGCCCAAGACATCGAATTCACCATCCAAAGCGGCCACTTATGGATGTTGCAGACCCGCGCGGGGAAACGGACGACCACCGCCGCGCTGAAAATCGCCGTCGATATGGTGAATGCTGGTGTGATTGACGAGCGAACAGCGGTATTGCGTGTCGCGCCGGGCCAGCTCGATCAACTATTACACCCGACCCTCGACCCGAATGCGGTGAAAGATCGCATTGCCCGTGGGTTGCCCGCTTCACCTGGGGCGGTCAGTGGAGAACACCACTTCTCCACTGACCGCCCCAGGTGAAGCGGGCAACCCACGGGC
>JABFSC010000665.1 GCA_013140885.1 Deltaproteobacteria bacterium
TTCGACACGCTTCAACAGGCCACGGCGGGCGAAAGTCACTCCGGTTCTCTTCATACCCTCTATCGTCGGTTGGAGAACATTTTTGTTGTCCCGTTTTCCACGGAAAGCGAGCGCCCGGATTGGACGCAATTCGCCCAGATCGAGTTCGACTATGTCAGCGACAAGTTGCGACGCCTGCTCGCGTTCGCCGCGCAGTCTCTGCACGTTGACTACATCTTATTGGACACCCAGGCGGGTCCCAACAGTCTCAGCTTAGCGGCGGCCACCTTGAGTGATATCTCGATCATCGTCCTGGAAGAAGACGACATTAGTTGGCGCACCGCGCTGAACCTGCTGTTGGAAATTTCCGACCTCAATAAACGTCTGCAACGACGCTCACACAGTTACTTTCTCGCCAACAAGTCGGGCCCCGAATTGGCCGACGCCGCCAGTAAATTGAAAGCGTTCTCTTTTTTGCCTCCCTTACCGCACGACGTCTGGCTCCAGAAACTGTTCTCGAAAGCCACGTCCGCCGCGCTTGGGAAGGAGCTTGAGAATACCGACTTTTTTCGGCACGCACGCAGTAGCGTGTGGCAAGAAATCGCTCGCATCTTCGGTATCGCCAAGACTCCAGCGAAAGAGAGTTCTCTCTTGGCGACGCTCTTCGGCAAAGCAGCGGACAAACCCACCTCCACGCCAGCACCAACGCCAAAAGCCACCGCCCCTGCCGCGTCCGCCACACATAAAGAAGGATCAACAGGGAAAACCCCATCCCCACCAAAACCGCCTATCCCCGCGGTATCGGGGGGAAAAGGCTAAACAGGCTCACGTAGAGACGCAGAGGCGCAGAGGGGGCCTTATCTTCCACTCCGGCCTCTGCGTCTCCGCGTGAGATAATTCTGTTCTCTTCCCCTGCCGCCAATTCCTGTGCTATAGGCCGGGCAAAGGAGAGGACTATGGCAAAACTCAGGCATATCGCGATCGCGACTCAACACGAAGAGGAAACCGCCCGGTTTTATATCGACGTCTTTGGTATGACCGAGGTGGGCAAGATCGACATTCCGATTGTCTCTGGCTACTTCCTCACCGACGGCACCATCAACCTGGCGATTCTCAACTTCAAGAATGACCAGGTGGCGGGAGTGGAACGCGGCAAGGAGTGGAGTGGCATTCATCACTTTGGGTTCGAAGTCGAGAACTTGGAAGAGATCGCCCAGAAAATCGCCGCTGCGGGCTACGCGCGCCGCGACGACATCAATCAAGCACTGGGCTTGAACATGGGAAAGAGCCAACATGGGAACGCCGAGGTGCGATACAGCGGGCCGGATGGCATCATGTTCGACATCTCCCAGGGTGGTTGGGTAGGAACCCCTGGTCACCCGGCCAAGAAGGACAAGCCCTCCTATTCATAAGAAGGAGACATGCATCATGGCAAAACCAATCCGCCGGATCGTCACCGGCCACAACGCTCAAGGGAAGTCGATTCTCGCGCAAGATGGCATCGCGACGAGCATCCTGGAAATGAAGGCTGCGCCGGGTCTGCGTGTCACCGATCTGTGGGAAACCACGACCACACCGGCGAACCTCTCCGGTGACGCCGATCCCGTCGCGCGCCCCGTGCATCTCGAACCCGCCGCGACCGGCACCATCTTTCGCATCGTTGAACTGCCACCCGATAGCGCGATTAGCAAAGGCACGGACTCACGCGAGGCATTCGCCGCGTTGGGCGCGAGTCATACGGTTGATACGACCAGTTCCACCCCGATGATGCACAAGACGGCGTCAGTGGACTACGCCATCGTGCTGTCGGGGGAAGTGTGGGCGGTGATGGACGAGGGAGAGACCTGCATGAAGACGGGCGATGTCCTTATTCAACGGGGCACCAACCATGCGTGGAGTAATCGCACGAATGAACCAGCGATGGTGGCCTTCATTTTGGTTGGTGCCAAGCCGCTGTCCTGAGTCCGCGCCTCCGCGTCTCTGCGTCTCCGCGTGAGACCATTCCTCGCAGTGTGGCTACCCATTCTTGAACGCGCCCTCCTGATCAAGCTGCGTGAGGATTTGCATCCACAGTCCGACAGTGATCCCGCCACCCGGCACGCCCGCGGCCTGGCCAGCCTCGAACAATTCGCGCTTGGTCGCGCCATGCTCAATCGCGCGTTTGAGATGTGCTTCCGCGCCTTCGCGCCGGCCCATGAACACGAGAATCCCTGTCATCACCATCTCACGATATTTGACGGGTAACGCCTGCCCTTCCCCCGTGCAGATCGCCGTGTACTTCTGGAACGCTTGCGCATAGTCGGGGTCCTGTTGCGCCATCCAATCGAGAAAGGCGTACAATTTGGGATTCGCTTCCTTATAGGAACTCGATGCCGGTCGGGCGGCTGACTTCTCCGCTGATGTGCTCATAACGGTCCTCCTTTGTGTGTGTCGCCATACCATCTCGTGCTCGGATGGCCAAGAGCGTAACGGAGGAATGAGCGCCGCGATCCCAAAAAATCGCTTGTCCGTCCGAATAAAAGGGGGTACGTTAGCCCCCGCTGATAATACAGGGGAAAAGGAAGAGCGTGCTCCCAGAGTTCACAGAACAAGGGGTTCTGCCACCGGGGATTCACACAGCAACCCTTGAAGAGATTGAAGCGCGCTATGGGAAGTTTCAACGGTCAGATCGACGGGCGCGGCTGCTCGCCACCGTGTGTGAGTTTGTTCACGAAGTGAGAACGTGCCGGTGGGTGCACCGTGTGTTGCTGGCGGGAAGTTTGGTAACGAGTAAAGATGAACCAGACGATATCGACATCTTGCTGGTTTTCGAACGGCATGCGGATTTCGTCGGACTTCTCCCACATGAATACAACGTCCTGTATCAAACCGGAGCCCACCGACGTTTCGGCCCTGTCCTTGATCTTCATGTCGCGGAGGAAGGAAGCGAAGCGTTGGAACGATTGCTCAAATTTTTCCAGCGCGACCGCGATGGTCGGAGCGTTGGGATAGTTGAGATGCGGCCATGATTACCAATCATCAACAGTTTCTCGTCAGTCTCGAACAGGTCCAGGAATTGGAACTCGCGCTCGACAGTGTCAAACGAGACGCGACGTCTCCCACCGCCTTTCACATCCAAGCCGCATCCATCCACAAGGAGATTTGCCGTATCCGGCATGAAATCGATGCCTACTTGGGTGTGGCGGACCTCCACCCCGCGCCAAGTCCGCAACCCGAGTGACATCGTCATTGGTCCACGGACTGAAGAAAGCCGGTCTCTTCCGAGGTCTTTTCATCGAGGCTCTCCGCTTATCTGTCAGCGGAAAGAAGAGTCAAGACGCCTCGCGCCTTGACTTTCCCGCTCGCTGCCGTCATTCAGGAACGGGACAAAAACCACGTAGAGGAGGACGTTATGAAACTCGGAATTGAAATGTTCGCCACTGGCTATGCCATGCGGCCCGATGACCTGGCGCGCGCCTGCGAGGAGCGCGGCTTTGACTCGGTCTGGTTCCCCGAACATACCCATATCCCCGCCAGTCGCCGCACCCCGTTTCCAGGCGGTGGTGACCTGCCCAGGGAATACTCGAATACCCATGACCTCTTTGTCACGCTCATGGCCGCCGCCGCGGCAACGAAGAAGATCAAGATCGGCACCGGTATTTGCCTGGCCATGGAACGGGACCCCATCACGATGGCCAAGGAGGTCGCGTCGGTCGATCTGTTGTCCGATGGGCGCTTGATCTTTGGCATCGGCGGCGGGTGGAATGTCGAAGAGATGGAGAACCACGGCACGCCGTTCAAGAAGCGCTGGAAAATCCTGCGCGAACGAGTCGAGGCGATGAAAGCGATTTGGACCCAAGAGGCGGCGGAATATCACGGCGAGTTCGTCAACTTCGATCCCATCTGGTGCAACCCCAAACCCCAGCAGAAACCCTACCCGCCGATTTTACTCGGTTCCAACACTGACCAAGGCTTGGCGCGGGTGGTCCAGTATTGTGATGGCTGGCTCCCCAATGCGCGTTACTTCCAGAGAATCCCGGCGATGGTGAAAGACCTGCATGCACGCGCGGCCCAAGCCGGACGGCGGCCAGAAAGCATTTCGATTTCCATCCTCGGCGTGCAAGGCAATGACGCGATGTTGAACCAGTGCCGCGAGATGGGCATGGAGCGCGCAATGTTCTTTGTCCCCTCAGCCGGACGGGAGACTGTGTTGCCGTTGCTTGACCAATACGCGGCGTTTATTCCCAAGGTGGCGTAGCCGCGATTTCGGATTTGGGATTTGGGATTTGGCAATACACGGCGTTTACAGTGGGTTGCACTTGTCTGAAGAGATGGCTTTCAGGTTCCCTCTCCCGGATGGGAGAGGGTTAGGGTGAGGGGGACCCCGACGATAATCTCTTCACTCGTATAAAAGCGGCTCTAACAACAGATCACTAGGAAATGACTCCATCATGCAATCCTCAACATCATGCCCTGGAAGGGAACAGCGGATCGGGGCGGCTTTTCCCACTCTCCTCCTCTTGGCCTGCATTGTTCTTTGCGTGGGGTGTAACGGCCAGACCGGCTCCAAAGCGGCGGCGCCACCCCCACCGCCCGAAGTCCTCATTGTCGAGGTGGTCCAACAAGACGTGCCGATCTACTTCGAATGGATTGGCACCACGGAAGGCTACGTCAATGCGCAAATCCGCCCGCGCGTGCAGGGTTCGTTGCATTCACGAGAGTACAAGGAAGGCTCCCTCATCAAGGCCGGACAGCTCATGTTCACCATTGATCCGAGCGAGTACCAGGCGGCCCTCAATCAGGCGCTCGGCGATCTTGGACGCGCGGAGGCCAATCTCGGCAAGACGCAACTCGACGTCGCCCGCTATACGCCACTCGCGAAAGAAGGGGCCATCAGCCAGCAAGAACTCGACAATGCCATTCAAGCCCACCAGGCCAACAAGGCGTCCGTCGAAGCGGCCCGCGCCGCCGTGGAACGGGCCAAGCTCAATCTTAGTTGGACCAAGGTCACCGCGCCGATCACGGGGATCGCTGGCATCGCCGTCGCCCAGATCGGAGACTTAGTCACTCCTAGTGCGCTCCTGACGACGCTTTCACAAGTTGACCCCATCAAGGTCTACTATCCCATTAGTGAGCAAGAATATCTGCATTTCGCGCAGCGGATTCGCGAGATAGAGGCGGGACGCGGTGGCGAAAGGCCGCCGCTGGAACTCACCCTCGCCAATGGGAGCCTCTATCCCGAACGAGGCACGTTTAGCCTAGCGGATCGCCAAGTGGACTCCCGCACCGGCACCATTACCGTCCAGGGCCTCTTCGCCAATCCCGATAACCTGCTCCGCCCCGGTCAATATGCCAAGATTCGCGTCGCGGCCGAGACCAGGACAGGGGCAATACTCGTCCCGCAGCAAGCGGTCGAGCAACTGCAAGGCAGTACTCAGATCGCGGTCGTGGAGGACGGAAACAAGATCAACATCCGTGCGGTGAAAATGGGCGAGCAGGTCGGCCACATGTGGATTGTCACGCAAGGGCTTTCTCCCGGAGAGCGGGTCGTTGTCGCGGGGCTACGGAAAGTCAAAACAGGCATGGTAGTGAATCCCAAGCCCTTCGTGGCACAGCCACAAACGACGCAGCCCCCCCCCGCGCAGGCGATCACTGGTGCTCCCAAGGGAAGCTGAGGCGAAGAGGAGGCGGCAGCCAATGGCAAAATTCTTCATTGACCGACCCGTGGTGGCCATGGTCATCGCGATTCTCATGGTGATGATCGGCGTCGTCGCCCTCGTGCGGCTCCCGATCGCGCAGTTCCCCAACATCGCTCCCCCACAGATTCAGCTCTGGGCCACCTACGTCGGCGCCGATGCGTTGACCCTCGAACAGTCGGTCTCCACGCCCGTCGAGCAGCAAATGAGCGGTGTGGACAACATGCTGTACCTGTACTCCATCAACTCGAACAATGGGCAGGTGCGGCTCAATGTGATCTTCGACGTGGGCACGGATTCCAATACCGACCAGATTCTCACGCAAATGCGCTACCAGCAGGCTGAATCCCAACTGCCGGTGGAGGTGCGCAACTACGGCATCACGCTGCGCAAGGCCGTGTCGAGCCCACTCGCGCTCTTCTCCATCTACTCTCCCAACGGGACGCATGACGCGCTGTTTCTGACGAACTATGCCTATATCAACGTCAATGATCCCATGACCCGCGTGCCTGGCGTCGGCCAGGTCAACGTCTTTGGGGCCGGGCAGTACGCGATGCGCTTCTGGGTGCGACCCGACACCCTGGCCAAGCTCAACATCACGACCAGTGAAATCATCGAGGCGCTCACCAAACAGAATAGCGTGAACCCGGCGGGACAAATCGGGGCCGAGCCCGTGCCACCCGGACAAGTCTTCACCTACACCGTGCGGGCGCGGGGCCGCCTCACCAGCGTGGAAGAATTCGAGAACATCATTGTCCGCGCCAACCCCGACGGCTCCATCGTGCGCATGAAGGATGTGGCGCGCGTGGAACTGGGCTCACAGACGTATAACATGCAGGGGCGCATCAACGGCCAGCCCGCCGCGCTGATCGCCATCTACCAGGTCCCTGGCTCCAACGCCCTCGACACCATCAACCGCGCCAAGGCCCTGCTGGAGGAACTCAAGACGCGGTTCCCCGCCGACATGGATTACGGCGTCACCCTCGACACCACGCGCGCGGTGAGCGAAGGCATCAAGGAGATCGCCGAGACCCTGTTCATCGCCATCGCGTTGGTCACCCTCGTGGTGTTCCTCTTCCTCCAGGGTTGGCGCGCCACCTTGATTCCCCTCCTCGCCGTCCCCGTCTCCCTGGTCGGGACGTTCATCGTCTTCCCGTTTCTGGGCTTTTCCATCAACACACTGTCGCTCTTCGGACTGGTGCTCGCCATCGGCCTGGTCGTTGACGATGCCATCGTCGTGGTGGAAGCGGTGGAGCGGCATATCGAGGAAGGGCTGTCGCCGCGCGACGCGACCTTGAAAGCGATGGAGGAAGTGACCGGTCCGGTGATCGCGATCGCGTTGATCTTGGTCGCGGTGTTTATTCCGTCCGCCTTTATTCCAGGCATCACGGGCGGACTCTACCAACAGTTCGCGGTCACCACGGCGGTCTCGGTCGTCATTTCGGCCTTCAACGCGCTCACGCTGAGCCCGGCGCTGGCGGCCATGCTGTTACGACCGCGTACCCCCAACCGTGGCCCGATGGGAGCATTCTTCCGTGGGTTCAATCGCGTCTTCAGCCGCCTCACCGATGGGTATGTGACCGGGTGCGCCTTTCTGATTCGGAAAGTGGGGGTCGCGTTGTTGTTGCTGGTCGCGTTTACCGCGCTCGCGGGCTGGTTCGGGTCGCGGCTCCCGACCAGTTTTCTCCCACAGGAGGATCAAGGCTATTTCTACTTGAATGTGCAGCTCCCCGTGGCGTCCTCGCTGCAGCGGACGGACGAGGTGTGTAAACAGATCGAAGCGATCTTGAAGGAAACGCCGGGAGTCGAGACCTTCAACATGGTCGTCGGCTTCAGCATGCTGAGCTTCTCCAATACCACCTTCAATGCGTTCTCGTTCGTCATGCTCAAACCCTGGGGCGAACGCGACCCGGAAAGGCTCACCGCCGAGGTCATCATGCGTCGCCTCAATCAGCGGCTCGCCGGGCTGATGGAAGCGCAGGCGTTCGCCTTCTCGCCACCGGCGATTCCCGGGGTCGGCACCTCTGGCGGTATTACGTTCATGCTTGAGGACCGTTCCGGCCAAGACGTAGACTTCCTGGCACTGAATACCAACAAGTTTCTCGAAGCGGCCCGCGCCCGCCCTGAGTTCGCCTCTTTGACCACAACGCTCATCCCTAGCGTCCCGCAAGTTTTCGCCGATGTCGATCACGATAAGGTGTTGAAGCAGGGGGTAGACTTAGGGACTGTCTACCGGACGATTCAGGCGTTCATGGGAGGCGTCTTCGTCAACTACTTCAACCTCTTCGGGCGCGTGTGGCAGGTCTACGTCCAGGCGGAAGGGGAGTATCGCACGACACCGGAGAACGTCGGCCAATTCCGCGTCCGCAATGCCGCGGGGCAAGCGGTGCCGCTGTCAACATTGATGAACATGAAGACGATCTACGGACCGGAGTTCACCATTCGTTTCAACGGATACCGCGCGGCGCAGATTAACGGCAGCGTGGCACCGGGGTATAGCACCGGCCAAGCGATGGCGGCCTTGGAGCAAGTGTTCGCCGAGACGATGCCGAGCGAGATGGGCTACGACTACATGGGCATGTCGTTCCAGGAGAAAACGGCGGCGCAGGGAGTGTCGCCGAGCACGGTCTTCGGGCTCTCGCTCCTGGTGGTCTTCCTTATCTTGGCGGCGCAGTACGAGAGTTGGACGTTGCCATTCAGCGTGCTGCTCAGCACCCCGATCGCGGTCTTCGGCGCGTTTCTGGTGTTGTGGCTGCGCGCGTTCGAGAACAATGTCTACACCCAGGTTGGCCTAATTATGCTGATCGGACTGTCGGCCAAGAACGCCATTCTCATTGTCGAGTTCGCCAAGCTCGAAGCCGAGCGCGGCAAGCCTCTCATCGAGGCGGCGCTGACTGGCGCGCGGTTGCGGCTACGGCCCATTCTGATGACAGCGTTCGCGTTTATTCTGGGGGCGGTGCCATTGGCGATCGCGTCAGGAGCGGGCGCGAAATCGCGACAAGTGCTGGGGACAGCGGTCATCGGCGGCATGGCCACGGCCTCACTGATCGCGATCTTTCTCATTCCGGTGTCTTTCTATGTGGTCGAGCGATTCTTTCGGCGGAAGAAAATACCGGTGCCCGCTCAGGCAATCGAGCCGCCGGTGACGACTATCGCGGATTGAAGATAGGAGTGCTTCCCTGCCGCAGTGGCAGTGTGTGGACCGCGAAAGGCACGAAAGATGAACTGCTGACACGTGTCTATGAACATGGACTGCTCCGCAAATCCCAGGCGTTACGAGTGGCCGTTCAGCGGGGCTTACGCGACGCTATCGGCACGAGCAAACCAAAGGAGCTGAATCCATGACCGAGCCAATAACCCTAGCGCAAGTTGAAGCGTTGACGGCAGGGTTGCCACTGGCTGAACGCTTACAGCTTGTTGCTCATGTCCGCGAGCAACGAAGCGTGAGCGGATGTCTAAAAACCCGATCAGGTGGAATTTTATGAAACTGGGGGAAATCGCCAGCCGCCTCGTCATTGATCCGCGGAAGTTGACTGAGTACGCGCTCGACTCGGACAACCCGCTTGGCCGCCACAAAGCCCTCGTTTTTGAAAAACGCCTGGGGTTCTCCAAAACCAACGCCACGTCTCTCCAACGGCAAATCGAAGCGCTGGCGACAAGCACGGAGGCGGTGCTTCAGCGTACGGATCAATACGGGCGGCACTACCGTGTGGATATCGAAGTGAGCGGCGCGGCGGGACAACAAGCCGTTGTTCGCACAGGCTGGACCATCGCTCCCGGTAGCGACACCGCCCAGTTCGTGACATGTTACGTTGTGAGGAACGCATGATGCAGCCAGCACTATTCGATGTCATCGAAGTCTTAGTGGACCTCCCAGAACATCATGTCCAAGCGGGGACGCAAGGCACAATCGTTCATGGGTATCCGAACAACGTCTTTGAAGTCGAATTTGTCAACGAAGACGGAGAGACCACCGCGCTTTGCCCGATGCTGCCCACGCAATTCATCGTTGTCTGGCAAACAAGTACGAAAATGTGGCTGACCGCTGAAGACCAAGCCGCCGCTCTGGTCTTGCACTTACCAGAAGAGGCGAAGCAAGAAGTCTTGGATTTCGCCCGCTTTCTCCATGCTCGCAGACAAGCTAGGCCAGGAATCGCCGAAGGAAAACAGCCAACGGCCAGTGGAACAACATAATGTCCGGAGTCCGCGCGAAAATCGGGCTTTGGAAAAGCTGGGGGAGGAATCTGAGTCAGCCGCCGAGCAATGACATCCGCACCTCACTCAGGAGAGTCCGCTTCGCGCGGCTATCTTGGCGACGCCCTGGGTTTCTCGATTTCCGTGACGTGCCCAGTCTTCGGATCAATGTCGAAGTCTCGCCAGTCCGGCTCGGCCCGTTCGAAGTCCTGCGTTGTGCGAAAGTTGGTCTTTTCTTTTAGCGCCTCCACCAGCGTCCTGCGGGGGACCTTGGTTGCTTCAGTCGTCCCATGCTTATTCGCCATCGTCGAAACGACCGACCACATGCGAGAAGCCTCGTCCTCCTCCTTGTCCGACCGTTTCGCGAACTGCTCCCAGAGTCCGGCCTTCGGCGTCGCGTTGCGGCTGCCGTGGTGTCCAACCTTGTAGAAAGTCGTGCCCGCCAGCAGTTCACGGTACTGCGGATTCGCGAGCGCATATTGCCAGTTTTCAATCTGCGCATCGCCGGGGAAGAGGAGACGCGCCGTGCCGACCTCAAAGACAAGGATCAGACTCGTGTTGTTCATCTGCTTGTCGAGAGTGCGTACGATGCTCAGGAGCGTCTCGGCACGGGCCGAACGCACCTGGTCACGCAACCACCGCGCATGGTCCGGCACGTGCGTGCCGGGGACACTATCTCGGCCCGCCGAAAATGGCTCCTCGCCGGAGGCCGTGAACTTCGTCCCCGTCGCACCTAAAAGCATCCAGAATTCAACGTCATCGACACTCCGCATCTTACGGATAGCGTCCGACTGCTTCAGCGTCGGCGGTCCAAGCACATGCGTTTTCACCCCCGGCAAGTTCAACTTCGCTTTGCTATCCGCATGCAGGTAGAGCGACTTGGAGCCCTTTCTCTTTCCCATCGCGATGAGGTTTTCGACCGCTGAGCGGTTCGCGATGTTATCCTCACCAAGAAATTGGACCTGACCGACGAACGCGATCCGCCGAGCCCGGACTGTGGTCGAGGTCTGCGCGGGACCGGGGAGCATGTCCTCACCGACTGCCGGCGGGTCCAATCGCTTCGCTCCGAGTCGTTCGACCTCTTCGACAATACCCGCCGCCGTGGACTGCATCCCAGCAAGCATCGCGGCGAATCCACGTGCTCCCCCGGCCAGGACGGCCTCCGCGGGAGCAAGGGCCTCCGGGTCGAGATCCGGGTCCTCGGTCCACGGTTGAACAATAAAGCGAGGATTGAGCGATCTGATGACGTCGCCCGACGCATCCTCCGCTTCGGGTTTCGCCTTGGTCGTGAACCCGTTGATATGGTCAGCATGGCGATGCGTGGCGATGACCGCGTGAAGTTGTCCGCCCTTGCCATCCTTCCGTCCACACCGCATGGCGATGTCATCGGCGACCTTCTTCATGTAGGTGAGAAACGCACCGCTCCTTGCCATGCGTTTCTTGGTCAGTTCCATGCTGCCAAAATCAATGAGCACGAAACGGTCGTCGTTGCCCGCGTAGTGGAACCCCAGCAGGAAGCAGTCGCCAAAACCAACTGGGTAGACTCGCAAACTGATCTTCCGTGGTGTCTTTGCCGCCATACCTACCATTCCTCCTTCCTCGCGGTCGCCCCAGCGGCGCGACGCAGGTGCAATGCGGCAAACCGACGGATGCGACGACGGTCCGTCTCGAATTCTCCAGACTCCCATCTTTGCTGGAGCTGCTCCGACTGGTCCTCTCCGCCCACCGACTTGCCAACGTGGTACTTCAAGCGCCCAAACTCATCGAACACCAAGGCCGCGCCGCCATACAGCGTCACTTCCGTGTCAGGGGACATGCCGTCGGGCCGCCGCACATTCACTCGTTTGAGTTCATCCGCGCGCAAACGCCGAATCTGAACGTATTGCGCCACCGTCTCGTGCAACGTGAAGCCGTCATCGGGATCGACGCGGAGACACGGACGCACCGACAGGACCCGCGTATAGGCGTCCTCGTTCAGACCCAAATCACCGTGGTTGTCCCACAGAAAGCGAAATACTTCATCGGGGTCGTGCTGGAGAGAAGCGAGGTGCACCCCGCTATAGCGTAACGACTCAGGTGCGTGCGGCCAGGTGCCGTCCGTACCAGCGACGTCGCCGGGCGGAATCCCATAGCTGGCGAACGCCTCACGCAACCGCTGCCGCAGGTCGTACTTCTTGTCATCTGGCCGGACCTCGCGGTCGCCAGTCAGCACCGCTGAGAGATAATCCCCGAACTTGAGATCGACCGTTGGCGCGTAGTCGAGCGCGCGGATCGCTGTCGTCAAGAGCGTCGCGGCGAGTGTCGCGCCCTCTTCGACAACACGTTCGCGATCAAGGGTTTTGCCACCATCGAGCGATGCGGATTCCGCTCCCATCCCCAGCAAGCGGTGCCGCCAGGCACTCACAAAAGCATGCAAGACCGCGGCGACAAGAATCTCGCCCCGTCGGTGTGACTCCTCGAACGCTGGCTCATCCCGATACCACTGTGGCGACGGTTTGATCTGCCCTGACC
>JABFSC010000306.1 GCA_013140885.1 Deltaproteobacteria bacterium
GACCGGCGCGGATATTCGTGGTCTCGCGGTGGCCACCGCGTTGGCGGATGCCATGTCCGCGCAAAGTGGGCCGCTCCTGGGCTTTCTGGTGGCGATGATGGGCGTCTGGATGTTGTTCAAGAGTCAGCTCGACATTCTGGAAGGGACGGTGCGCGCGGTGACCGACATTCTCTGGACCGGCAGCGACAGCGTGCGGCGCTGGGCAAAGGGCGAGGTGCGGCTGGTGTATTACTCGGTGCTGGCTGCGGTGGTGACGTGGGGATTGATCGCGCTCGGCCTGGCGCAACCGATTATCTTGTTACAACTCGGCGCGAACGTGGCGGGCGTGGTGTTCGTCATCAGCGCGCCACACATTCTCTATGTGAACATGAAGTTCCTGCCCAAGGAACTTCAGCCACCAGTCTGGCGGCGTGTGGCGCTGATCGTGATGGCGGTGTTCTACGGGTTCTTCGTCTATCTGTGGCTCATGGGCGGGCTGGTGCCGAATCCGAGCAAGGGGTTTTTGTTCATGTTGTTTCAGTAAGCGTATTGCGTTTGTTCCTTTCTTAGTGATTACCAGGTAATCAAAATTATCTGCGCCATATAAACCTTGATATTCCGCTATATTACAAAGTTATGGCGCACCAATATGGTGCAAATTCTCTTTTTAGATGCCATTCGCCGCCGCGAAAGATGAAGTCGACCCCTTGTCCGGCACGTTCGACCAGTCCACATTTGCCCAGGACGTCGGCGATCCGGCTATTGCGCGGATTCTGCTCCTGGAGAATGTTCTCAGGACCAATACCAGACGGAAAACCGCCAGGACTGACGATTTCGATGCGTCGCGGGTATTACGGAAAGAAGAGGCGCTTGAGCCAAGCCACCAGCACATCAACCTGCGCCACATTCGCATCAAGAAACTTGGCGGTGATCGCGGAGCCAAACGGTTTGCCCGGCTCCGCCTGCCACGCGAGCCAAGTGTGCATGATCGCTTTTGGTTGATCGAGTTGACTGAAGCGCCGTTCTTCCGCTGGAATGGTTGCCACGCTCGATTCCACGTGGTCAAACAGCCCACTGTTGGACGGGACCAGGAAACGGAGAAAATCTTCGAGGATGCCCCGTGTTTGATTGTCGGGCATAAGCCAAATGCCCACTCGTGGCAAGAGACTTTTGGGTGGGGGATTGAGGATGGTCCCAGCCACATCGGGTTCGTCAGGAACGCCTTCATATCCGGCCTTCTTCAAGCGATCTCCAAGGGACTGCCAGCGAGCGGCAATATCCGTGTCCGCGTCGATGACAACCCCCAACGCTTCGACATCGCTCTCTTTCAGGCGCACAGGAAAACTTTCCAAGAGATGCTCGACACCGCCAAGGGACCTAATTTCATCCACCGTCGGCACACCACGCTGACCGCACAGGTGCTTCAGTACATGCTCGTCATCCCCCCCTTCCACTAGCAGTATCTTCCGACCAGGCATCTCACCGCACCTCAATATGATCGCGGGTCACGATCTCCAGCTCATCCTCACGGAACAGCGTCGGGATGATCTCCTCTCCGTGACGAGACAACCGCACCAGCACGCCATCATCGGGAGCCTCGGCCGCAGCCATTTGGAAGGCTTTGACCGAATCCCAACTGTGGGAGGTCGCGAAGACTTGGATATTGAGTTGCCGGGCCAAACGGAAGATGGCGCGCCAGACATCGACCTGAACGGTGTAGTGCATGCCGTTCTCGAATTCGTCGATGAGCAGCAATCCATCCTTGGCGTTCACCAGTGACAGAGCGATGCCAAAGAGGCGGTTCAATCCATCGCCAAAGGAACGCAGGGGAACTGGTCGTGGCAACCCGGTGGCGCGGACGATCGCGGTCCGCCTCCGGTTTGGCCCTTCCCCACCGACCATCGAGACCGCCACAATCGCCGGGTCGATGATGCGGAGCGCGTCCACGACATCCGTTTCGCAATCCGAAAGTGCGATCTTGTCCCATAAAGTTCCGAGGGTCCCTGTCCGCTCGACCCCGTATGGACTGACGAATATACAGGCAGGGCGCGGCTCATCGATAAAATCAGAACGTACGGGCCGGACGCGAAATGAGTCATGACGCGAGAAATCCAACGGGAAAATGCGTCGGCCCCTTCCCCCCTCTGCGACCAATAATGGAAGGGGTGTGTCTTCGACAGAGACTCCTTTTTGCTGAGGCACGATCCTCCTGGTTCCGTCGGCCTCCCGCTCCTCCGAGAACCACCCCGTCTGCATTGTCAGTCGCATGGGTCGCTGACCACCAATCGATTCGATGACAATAGGATCGAGGCTGTCGGACACCTGAGGAAAACCGTGGAAGAGACTCGACATCAGGAACAAACCTTCGGCATCGATCGGGCGGTGAGGGTCTTCGGTGTCCCCAAGGTCTTCCTCGCGGTAGCGGAGGATGTCGCGAAGGACGAACGGCGAGGCATCCGCCGCCAGAATACGAAGGGCTTCAAGTACAGACGACTTGCCAGTGTTGTTTCGCCCCGTAATCAGGTTAATCCGGCCCAAGCCCTCTATCTTGAGGTGGCGGAGCGCTCGAAAGCCTTCGATGACCAAGGTGGCAATTTTCTGCATGGCCTAACTCCTTCGGACCGCATGGTACGGAGGTGAGTGCTAGCGACACGCCTCAAGCGCCAGCGAGACCAACTCCGTGGAGAAGCGCAAAAATCCCTCGTAATCTTTTTGGCCCGTATTCAGAAACGAAAGAGACAACTCCCGATCCAAATCGGCGAGACAGACTTGTCCGCCTTTGCCCGGATGGCCAAAGGTGCGCAGGTTCGCCCCCCGTGCCAGGTTGCCGAGCATCCAGCCCAATCCATAGATAATGGGCACGCGCAGAGAGCGATCAATCGCACCAGCGGCGCTGGTCGGGATAATGGACTGTTGCAATGTTTCCGGTGTGAGATAGCGCTTCTCATTCCACGTCGCCCCGGACGCGATCATGGCATAGACCTGCGCCATGTCTTTCGCCGAAGCGATGCCGCCACCGGCGGGCAGCACGACTTGATGCACTTCAGGGCGGTTAAAGATGTTGCGCCATTCCGGGAAGGGCACTGATTGACCCGCGTCGGCCTCCTCGAAATTCAACGAATGCTGAAAGGCGAAATACTCCTCGTCCGGCGTGAACCCCATCAATTGCGCCATCCGTGTCAACGCGGCGCGGTCCGTTGGGGCTTCATATACACAAGCGACCCGGTGCTCTTCCGAGGCTGGGAGCCCAACGAAGACATTGTTCACACCCAACGGCGTAAACACTTCGTCACGGAGAAATTGCCCGCTATCCCGGCCATCCAGGCGCAGGATCAACTCGTTAATCATGAACCCATAGTTCAGCAGGTGGTACCCGTTCGCCTCGCCTGGGGTCCAGCGTGGGGTGAGTTCCTCCATCGCTCGCGCGCACTGCTGGCGGTCTCCCCACTGTTGATAGGTCAGCCACGCCGGGCCGGTGGTGATGCCGATACGATGGCCGAGGACATGCGCCATAGTCGCGTGTTCCTTGCCGTTCTTGGCGAACTCCGGCCAGTAGCGGCTTACCGGATCATCGTACGCGAAGAGGCCACGGTCATGCAGCATGTGCATCGCCAGCGCGGCGAGCCCCTTGGTGGAAGAGAACAGCACGAACATCGTCTCCGGGGTGACTGGGGTGTGATTACTGGCGCGTGCCAGGCCCCCGCCAATGTCCACGACTCGTTTCCCGCGCCGATAGACCGCGAGCTGCGCACCCCAAAACAGCTCTTGGCTGTCCACGGCCGCGCGAAAAAAGTTGGTGAGTTTCTCCACCCCCACCGCATCCATCCCCACATCGTGAGGCGTCACTTCTGGCTCGACTCGATAGAAT
>JABFSC010000575.1 GCA_013140885.1 Deltaproteobacteria bacterium
TCCTCAAGTGGTGGAGATCGAAGAGGCGTCTTTTCCCTTGCCTTGGAAAGCGGAATTTTTTCTGACCGAGGGCCAGAATCCGCACGGGTGGTTGTGGGTGGCGGAAAAAGACGCCGTCGTCGTTGGCTATCTCTGTGGATGGTTGGTTGCCGATGAGGGCGAAATCTTGCGGGTCGCCGTCCACCCTGCTTCCCGCCGCTGTGGTGTCGGCACCGTGCTCCTCGACAAATCCATTGGCATCGCGGGTCAACGCGGGGTGCGCACGCTCCATCTCGAAGTGCGAGCGAGCAACCGTTCAGCTATCGAGCTATATACATCTCACGGCTTTCGAGAAGTCGGGAGGCGCGCGCGATATTACGAGAATGGCGAGGATGCTCTGGTGATGAGGTGGGAAGGGACGGCTGTTCGGGAAGACTCATAAGCGACGTTTGCTTATGAGCACTATGAAGCGAAGTAAAAAAAATATCAGTCGCTCCACAGCATAATCTTCTAGTAAACCATGAGGATTAGGCTGTAAGCTACAGAAAAATTTAGGTATTCAGACGAAACAAATGAGTCAAAAATTAAATGTTTTCACGGACTTAGAAAATTGACGCTGAACGATTGCTCAGCTAAGATTCGCCCATCCTGATCGCGCCAGTAGGAGGGAAGCCGATGTTTAGAAACGGGGAAAAGGTTGTCTATCCTGGCCACGGCGTAGGGCTGATTGAGGGGATCCAGGCCCGGAGCATCTCGGGAGTGCAGTGCAAGTTTTACATGCTGCGCATTCTTGAGAGCGAAATGACCATTATGATTCCCACGGAGAACGTAACAACCGTTGGTCTCCGCCCCATTATCAGCAAAGACATGGTCAGCAAGGTGTATCGGATTTTGCGGACAAAGAAGGTTGAGGGGGATCAGCAAACCTGGAACCGCCGCTATCGTGACTACACCGAACGCATCAAAACTGGTTCAGTGATCGAAATCGCCAAGGTCCTGCGAGATCTGCTCGTGCTCAAGGCAGACAAGGAGTTATCTTTCGGCGAGCGCAAGATGCTGGACACCGCGCGAAATCTCTTGGTGAAAGAACTCGCCCTCGCCAGTGCCCATCCTGAAGAAAAGATTCTAGACGATCTGAAATCCATCTTTTCACACTAACGCTGTACATTCTTCCGTCAAACAAGGGCTGGGAATTTCCCGGCCCTTGCCGCTTTTATATGCAGGCTGACATTATTGTCGTCGCGGCAGGCAAGGGAGAACGGATGGGAAGGGAACTCCCTAAGCCTTTCTTACCTGTGGGTGGCCTCCCGCTGCTGATTCACACCCTGCGGGCCATTACTCAATCCTCGTTGATCGCGAACATCATTCTCGTTGCCGCTCCCGAGCGTGAGGCGCTGTGCCACGACATCTTGCGCGCACATGGGCGATTCCACGTGCCTGTGACTGTCGTGCACGGAGGCGCGGAGCGGCAGGACTCCGTGCGCCTTGGACTCGCGGCGCTTGACACCACCAGTGAGATCGTGGCCATTCATGATGCCGCGCGTCCTTTTCTCGATCGAGAGATTCTTGAGCGGAGCATTGAGACCGCGGCCCTCCACGGCGCCGCGTTGGTTGCTGTTCCGGCACGAGACACGATTAAACGGGTGGGGGAAGATGGAACGGTGGTGGAAACGATTCCGCGTCAGCAATTATGGCTGGCCCAGACGCCGCAAACGTTCCGCGTCGCCTTGATTCGTGAGGCTCATGCACGAGCATTGGCGGGCGGCGTTGTTGTCACCGATGATGCCGCCCTGCTCGAACACTGGGGACAAGTGGTCAAGATTGTTCCGGGGAGCTATCGTAACTTCAAGATTACGACGCCCGAAGACCTGCTGGTCGCCGAGGCCTTGTTGCGAATAGGGTGAGTGCGATGCGCACAAAAAAGAGGGCCGAGTGTTCACTCGGCCCTCGTGAGCAAGGAGGAACGGTCCCGTTCTCAAACAGGACCGTTCCCAATTAGTGTCTTTCTAGACGCCGGGCGGGTTGACCAGCTCCTTCAATACGAAAGCCGCCCGCTTCCACTTTTCCTCCAGCCACCGCCGCGTCTTTCTTTTCGTTGACTTTGATCTTCAACCGCAAGTTGTTCACGCTATCGGCGTACATCAAGGCTTGTTCGAGATCAATTTTGCCCGCCGCATAGAGCTCGTACAGGGCCATATCAAACGTCTGGCTCCCTTCTTGGGCTGATTGTTCCATCGCTTCCTTAATCGTGCCCACTTCGCCGCGCTGAATCAGTTCTTTGATACGCGGGGTGTCCTGCATGATTTCCAAGACCGCGACCCGCCGTCCATTCTTCCCGAGCGCCAGGCGTTGGGAAACAATGGCGCGGAGGTTGAGCGAAAGTTGCAGGAGAATCTGCGAGTGTCGGGTTTCAGGGAAAAAGTTGAGAATCCGTTCAAAGGCTTGGTTGGCATTGGTCGAGTGCAACGTGGCTAAACAAAGGTGACCTGTATCAGCGAAGGTAATCGCCGCTTCCATGGTCTCGGAGTCGCGAATTTCGCCGATGAGAATCACATCGGGTGCTTGGCGCATCGCGCTTTTCAACGCGGCATGGAAGGAATGGGTATCAAACCCCACTTCACGCTGATTGATGACGGACCGTTTGTGCGGATGCACGAATTCGATGGGATCTTCAACGCTGATGATATGGCCAGGAGCAGAGGAGTTCCGATGATCGATCATCGCCGCCAGTGAGGTCGATTTACCAGAACCCGTGGCGCCAACAACCAACACCAGTCCACGCTTCGTCATAATAATATCCTTGAGCGCGTCCGGGAGGCCGAGTTGAGCGAGGGTCGGAATCTCGACAACGATTTTTCTGACCACGAGCGCGACCGATCCGCGCTGCAAGAACACGTTGACACGAAACCGGCTGAGTTTGGAGATGGACAGCGCGAGGTTCATCTCCTTCTGGGTTACGAACTCGTTCCATTGGTGCTCGGTCATAATCGAGCGAGCCAAAATTTCCAGGTCTTTGGGAGAGAAGACACCGTCACCAATGGGTTGCGTGATCCCTTCAATGCGATACATCGGGGGAGCGCCAACGGTAAAGTAGATATCCGAGGCGTTGCGGTCGACCATCACTTGCAGAAAATCTTGGAAAGGCATGGGTGCTCCTGGCTGTGAATGCGGTGTTTAGCGGCCCATTGATGCGACTCTGCCGCCGGGTCCGGTGGTCTGCGCGAACAGATTCGGTGTCATACTCTTCGCCTGCGCTTCCTCACGAGTAACTAATCCTTTATTGACCAACTCAATCAGCGCCATATCCATGGTCTGCATGCCATCTTTCTGGCCTACTTGCATCGCCGATGGGATCTGGTGGTTTTTTCCTTCGCGGATCAAATTGCGCACCGCGGTCGTCGCGACCAGAATTTCGAGAGCGGCCACCCGGCCACCCCCTTTTTTCTTACACAAGGTCTGGGTGACGACGGCCTCGATCGAGTCCGCGAATTGGGCGCGAATCTGTTCCTGCTGTTCGGCGGGAAACACGTCGATCACGCGGTCCACGGTGCCTGGAGCACTGGGCGAATGCAAGGTGCCAAAAACCAAGTGACCTGTTTCCGCGGCGGTGATCGCCAGTTGAATCGTTTCCAGGTCACGCATTTCACCAACCAGAATGATGTCTGGGTCTTCGCGCAACACGGCGCGGAGCGCATTAGAGAAAGAGTACGTATGCGAGCCAAGTTCACGTTGGTTGACCAGACACTTCTTCGAGCGATGCGTGAATTCGATAGGGTCCTCAATGGTAATGATGTGACCCTCGAACGTGTCGTTCAGATAATCGACCATCGCGGCGAGCGTCGTCGATTTACCGGACCCGGTTGGGCCAGTCACGAGGATCAAGCCTTTTTCCTTGTCGGTCATTCTCTTGAGGATCGGAGGAAGGCCCAGTTGTTCAATCGAGAGAATTTTGCTGGGAATGGTTCGGAACACGACGCCTTCACCGCGTTGCTGCATGAACACGTTGACGCGGAACCGGCCAATCGCGCCCATATCGAAGGAAAAGTCGAGTTCAAGGCGTTCCTCAAAGCTTTTCCGCTGACCGTCATTCATGATGTCATAGATCATGTCGTGCACTTTTTCGCGCGACAAGATGGGATGATCGAGTTTTTTCATTTCGCTATGTAAGCGAATCATTGGCGGTTCGCCGCTGCTTAGGTGCACATCGGAAGCGCCAGCTTGAGAAGCAAAAGTGAGTAGTGCGGTGACATCCATGAAATCCCCCTCTGTTGGTTCATATAAGAGATCGCCGTTTCTTGGGGAAAGTTTAATCCACTCGCGAAATGAAGCAAAGAGGTTTTTCTTGCCCCGGTGCGGCTTTTCAGATAGCAGTGGGGCGATGGTGACTAGGAGGGGAACGATATGCACTTGATACACACCGTTTTCGAACCACTGGGTGCTGGCCCGCATCCGACCTTACTGACCTTGCATGGTTGGGGAGCCAACGCCCTGGATCTGCTCGGCCTCGCGCCCTATCTGTGTGGAGGAAAATTTCTCGTACTCTGCCCGCAGGGACCACTGCAAGTACCGCTTGGTGGGGCGGCGGTCGGGTATGGCTGGTTTCCGATCACCATGGGCGGGCCGCTTGATGTCAACGCTGTGGCCGCCGCCCGTGAAGCACTCCGCCAGTTTCTCGCCGAAGCACTGGCACGCTACCCAATTGATCCCAAGAAGTTGGCCGTTGTGGGCTTCAGTCAAGGTGGGGTGATGGCCTACAGCTTGGGCCTCGGTGAACCAGAGCGGTTTTCGGCGTTGGCATCACTCAGTTCCTGGTTGCCGCAGGACCTGCTCTCGGTGCTGCCCGATGTGCCCGCGACCGAGCAGCTCCCAGTCCTCATTCAGCATGGCAAACGCGACGAAATGGTCGATGTGGGCCGCGCGCGACAATCGGTTGAGACCTTGCGCAATCTGCGGGTGCCGGCCACATATCGAGAGTACGATATGGGGCATGAGATCAATGCCGGCAGTTTGGGAGACCTGTCGGCCTGGCTCCAAGAAAAGGTGATTTCACCAATTGTGTTGGCGTCTTAATTGTTCAGAAATTCCTGGACCGCCCGCAAGAAGATGTCGAGTTGGTCGTGATGGACCCAATGCCCCGCGCTAGGGACATTCACGACCTTGACCTGCTGAAACGCTTTGGCGCGGCCATCTTTGTCTGGGTCCGAGGCCCACGACTCCATGCCGCGAAACAGTAACGTTGGGCAGGTAATCCGTCCCCAAATGTCCTTGGCATCCTCCACATTGAAACGATAGGGAGATTGCGCACGGACATAGTTGTCGAATTTCCAGGTATAGGTGCCGTCCTCGTTGCGGTTCGTGCCATGCACGGTGAGGTGAGAGGCTTGCGCTTCACTCAGACGAGTATTGGTCTCCCGCATACGTTGCACCGCCTCGGTCAGCGTTTTGTACCGGCGTGGGAGGCGACCCGCTAAATCACGCATCTGTGTGATCCACAGTTGCATCCGTTCATAGGCATGTTTGGACTGCTGGTCGATCATGTGTGGTGGTGGACCAAGCCCTTCGATGGCGACCACCTTGCGGACTTTTTCTGGATAGACTCCGGAGTATTGCAGGACGATCCCTCCACCGAGGGAATGGCCGATTAAGATAGCCGGAAACGAATCGAGCTGGGCGAGGAGCTGTGCCATATCGACGACATACTCGACCATCGCGTATTCACTGCCCCGCGCCCACTCTGAGTCCCCATGCCCGCGTAAATCCGGCACGATCACATGATAGTGCTCGCGCAATGCCTGCGCGACCCAATCCCAGTTGCGCGCGTGATCCCGCCCGCCATGCACCAGTACCGCCAACGGTTTCTCGGGGTTGCCCCAGTCAACATAGTGCAGTTTGAGGCGTTGCGAGTAGTAGTAATGGGATGTCGGACCGATGATCTGTTCAGGCATGGGGCACCTCCTAGAGGCAGGTCTGGGGTAGTCTAGGGCAAGTCTGGGGTAGTTTCGGGCAAGTCTGGGGCAAGTCCAGAAGGGGTCTCGTGTCTTTGACTTGCAGTGACTTGCCCTCGACTTGCAGTGACTAGTCCGAGACTGCCCCAGACTTGCCCGCCTTATCCCTTGATCTTTTTGACCTCTTCGGTCAGTTCGGGAACGACTTTGAAGAGATCGGCGACGAGGCCGTAGTCGGCGATGCTGAAGATCGGGGCTTCGGGGTCTTTGTTGACCGCAACGATCACTTTCGAGTCCTTCATGCCCGCGAGATGCTGGATCGCGCCAGAAATACCAACCGCGAAGTAGAGTTCTGGGGCGACGACTTTTCCAGTTTGTCCAACTTGCAGGTCATTAGGAACAAACCCCGCGTCAACCGCCGCGCGGCTTGCTCCCATCGCCGCGCCGAGGGCATCAACCAACGGTTCGAGATAGGTGGTGAAATTCTCTCCCGATTTCAGCCCACGGCCACCCGATACGACAATCCGGGCCTCGGTTAAGCTGGGACGGTCCGACTTGATCTCATCGAACGAGATAAACTGCATCTTCTTGGCGGAGGCATCAATGGAGACTGTCGCCTTCTCCACTGCCGCGGTTCCCCCAGCTTGAGCCGCGTCGAACGCCGTGCCACGGACTGAGATGACTTTGACGGCTCCATCAAGAGACACGGTGGCGAGCACGTTCCCGGCATACATTGGCCGGGTGAAGGTCCCGTCGGCGTTGATTCCGACCACGTCACTGGCCATGCCGACGCCGAGACGAGCCGCGACACGTGGCAGCAGGTCCTTGCCGATCGCGGTCGAAGTGGCGACGAGCAGTGACACGTCATGCGCCTTGATGATTTGCTCCAACGCGGCGGCATACGCATCCGCCAAATAATTGGCTAACGCTGGATCTTCCGCCACCAATACTTTTGTCAGTCCATATCCAGTCAGTGCTTGCGCGGTGCCTTCGACGCCAGCGCCCAGCACCGCGGCCAAACAATTACCCCCCAGTTTACTGACCGCCTCTTTTCCGGCTTGCAAGGCGACGAGGGTACTCTTGGGGAATTTTCCTTTATGGTGTTCCGCGAAAACAAGTACATTGCCCATGATGATTCTCCTCAGATGACTTTCGCCTCGGTATGGAGGAGGTCGACTAACGCTTGGACGGTTTCAACCTTTTTGCCCCCTTGTTTCTTGGCTGGTGGTGTGAGCTTCTGGACTTTGAGGCGTGGGGTGGTATCGACGCCCAATTCACTGACGGGGATTTCCTTGATCTCTTTCTTCCGCGCCTTCATGATTCCTGGCAGTGACGCATAGCGCGGTTCATTGAGGCGCAGATCAGCGGTTACGATCCCAGGCAGCGCGAAGCCAATGGTTTCGAGGCCGCCGTCCACTTCGCGTGTGACTTGCACGGATTTCTGATCGGCGGCAAATTCAACTTTGGAAGCAAAGGTGGCTTGTGGCCAATCCAGCAGAGCGGCCAGCATTTGTCCGGCTTGGTTGGCGTCGTCATCAATGGCTTGCTTGCCCATGACGAGGAGTTCGGGATTTTCTCTTTCCACGATTTTCGCCAGGATGCGAGCCACCACGAGAGAATCTAACTCTTGTTCACACGCGACGAGGATGGCACGGTCGGCTCCCATGGCGAGACCGGTACGCAGTTGCTCGGTCACCACCTTGGCCCCGATACTGACGAGCACGACTTCTCCGCCGCCCTGCTTTTCCTTGATGCGTAGCGCTTCTTCGATACCAATCTCATCGAAGGGGTTAATGACATATTTCACGTTCTCAGTGACGATGCCTGAACCATCAGGCTTCACCCGGATTGTGGTCTCTGGATCAGGGACCCGCTTCACGGTGACTAGCGTTTTCACTCCGGTTTTCCTCCTGTTGTGTAATACGAACTTGGGGTGGGAACCGCCTCAATTCAGCGTGTCGATCTATACGTGTCAAGCGCCTGGTGGACTAGGCGTTGTAGCCCAACCGTGTGGAAAGTTCCCGCCCCGCTTTCAACACCAGCGGCGCGAATTCCTTCTCAATGCGCTCTGTAGACATCCGATACGCTGGCCCGCTGACGGCGACACTGCCGACCACGGTGCGCGTGTAGTCGCGGATTGGGGCCGCCACTGTGCGCACATCATTCTGATACTCGCCATTCTCCAAGGCATACCCAGTCGTGGCGATGGTTTTGAGTTGTTCAAGGAGTGCCCGACGATCGACGATAGTAGTATCGGTGTAGCGATCGAGTCCTTCGGGCAGGTCGCGTTGAACTTCTTCGAGTGGCTCAAACGCCAAATGAACTTTTCCCGCCGCGGTACAATGAAGTGGGAGCGCTTCGCCGACATGGGAAATGATGCGCACCGGTTGATCGGACTCCACCACATCAAGCGGCACCACTTGTCCCTTACGAATAACCGCGACGTAGGAACTTTCGTGACACGTTTTGACGATCTCGCTCATAATCGGACGGGCTTGCCGAAGTAGTCCCATGTGCTGGATATAGCTTTGGCCAAGTTGCAAACAGCGTGTCCCGAGACGATAGTTTTCAGTCGCACGGTTTTGCTCAATATAACCACGTGCTTCAAGTGTGGCTAAAATACGAAAGACATTGTTCTTATGCAGTTTGAGTCGTTTGCTCAGTTCGGTAACGCCAAGTTCCCCATCAGCGTGAAATTGTTCAAGAACATCCAAGGCATGAGCGACAGCCTGGATGAGGTAATTACTTTTTTCTCTGCGCACGGTGACGCCTCCTCGGAGACCAACCCCTCAGGTACAAATAGCAAAAAACGTTTTATCTATATGAATTCTGGCCGATTCTGTCAACGGAGTTCTATTTGTTCAATCACTTGCAACTTGCGTGGCTCTTCAGTAAGGAGAGAGCGGTGAGCACAAAACCGACATACGAGCTAATCAATCCTCAGGGACGGTTTCCTTTGATTCTGACCTGTGAACACGCGGCCTACGCGCTGCCGGCCAAGTACCAGGGCCTCGGTGTGGTGGAATCCGAAGTCCGCCGTCATATCGGCTGGGACATCGGCGCACGCGCGGTCGTGGCGTATCTTGCACAAGTGCTTGATGGGCCAGCAGTTTGTTCGAGATACTCGCGGTTGCTGATTGATTGTAACCGGGCGCTGAGTGATCACGATCTGATTGTCGAACAGAGTGATCACACCATTGTTCCTGGGAACCGCAACCTCACCGATGAGGAACGACAACGACGCATCGCGGACTTCTATGATCCATACCATGAAGCGGTGGATGCGCTCGTGGCGTCGCAGCGGAGGCATCCCTTGACGCTGCTGAGTGTCCACAGCTTCACGCCGGTGTTAGGCAAGAACGAACGACAGTTTGATCTTGGCGTGCTGTTTGACGCGCACGACGATTTGGCGCAGGAGGTTGGCCAGCGCCTCCATCACGAAGGGTATAGGGTGCGCTACAACGAGCCCTACTCTGGTTACGACGGACTGATCTTTAGCGCGCGCACGCATGGGGAGAAAAACGGAATCGTCTATCTTGAACTCGAAATTAACCAGAGTCTCATTGAGACGCCTGCAGGAGCCGCACGGATCGGAACGGCGGTGAGCAACGTGTGTCGCGCGCTGTTCGCGACGACATCTGACGATGACATCTGACAACGACAAATTATAAAGGGAGGGGCGATGCGCATCATACTCATTGGACAAGCGGCGTTCGCGGAGAAAACGCTTGAGCGTCTGGTCAACAAAGGAGAAGAAGTGGTGGCGGTCTTTTGTCCGCCCGATGCACCGGGCGGAAAATTTGACCCAATCAAGCAGCGAGCGCTGCAAATGAACATTCCCGTACATCAACAGAAATCGATGAAAGGGCCGGAGGTGCTCGAAAAGTTCGTAGCCCTCAAAGCGGATTTGGCCATTCTGGCGTTCGTGACCCAGATCGTGCCGCCGCCAGTGTTCAATGCCCCACGCTTCGGCAGTATCTGTTTCCATCCATCCTTGTTGCCCAAATATCGGGGACGCAGCGCCATCAATTGGGCGCTCATCAACGGAGAAGCGAAGACCGGGATTTCGTTGTTCTGGGTGGATGAAGGCATTGATACTGGGCCGTTGCTGCTGCAAAAAGAGGTCGAGGTTGGTCCAGAAGAGACAACGGGAACGATCTACTTTAACAAGCTCTTTCCGGTTGGCGTGGAGGCGATTGCCGAAGCGGTGGACCTCATTAAAGCAGGCAATCCGCCGCGCATTGTCCAAGATGAGTCACGCGCCAATTACGATCCGCCGTGTGGCGATGAGCATGCGAAGATTGATTGGTCCAAACCAGCGCTCACGGTGTACAACTTGATTCGTGGCTGTGACCCTCAGCCGGGGGCGCATACGACGTGGCAGGGGAAGATGGTGCGCTTGTACGAATGCCGATTAGAGAAAGCGGCTGCCACGGCGCAAGCGGGACAAGTCGTAGCCATCGACGGCGAAACGCTAAGCATCGCCGCGCCGGGAGGAACAATCATCGCCAAGAAAGCGCGTGGCGAGGGTGGCAAAGTCGCGGCGGCTGACTTTGCGAAACAAGCGGGGTTAGCGGTAGGTGGACGGTTCGCGTAACGAAGAGAGGATGCTCTTGTCATGTTGCCAGATACGATTCCGGTCTCGTCCCTCACCACCGCTCAGATTGGGGAGAACGGGCAGATTACGGTTCCCAAAAAGTATCGCACGGCCTTGGCCCTGGAAGGCGGAGCACGAGTGAGTCTGCTCCGCCTCGGCAGGGGGCTGGTGATCATTCCTGAACAGAAGCGGTTCCAACAACTTTGTGATCGGGTGGCCCGCACGTTCGCGAGTCATGGCATTACGCCGCAGGACCTGCTGACCACCCTCCCTGAAACGCGGGAGCGCGTCGTGGCTCGCCATTATGCGGAACCACGTGCGCAAAAACCGCCACGCAAACGAACGTCTCGTCAGTCTTGCGCCGTGGCGAATTCCAACTCCACTAGCAATTGACCAAGCTCCACCAGATCTCCGGTCGCCACGTGAATTTTCTTGACGTGGCCGGCCCCCTCCGCCGTGAGCGCATTCTCCATTTTCATGGCTTCCAGGAGGACCAGCACTTGTCCCGCCGTGACCGTGTCACCTGTAGTGACCCGCACATCGAGAATTTTCCCCGGCATTGGTGAGCGAATTTCCGGACTGAGTCGCCCGGCTTCGCGTTGACGACTCGCGCCTTTTTTCTCTCCCGCCCGTGAGAACTCATAGACATGGCCATTAATGGCGGCGAGTGAGCGCTGTCCATCGTGCACCACGTGGACGCGGAGTGGCAGCCCGTTCACCAGCAGGGTGACCGCGCCCTCCTCTTCGCTCAGGAGCTGAATGCGGGTCGCTTGTCCGTTGACTTGCGTCTCGTAGTCATTACCACGTTGCGTGTATTCGATCGCGAAGGCCGTCCCGCTCGCGGTCTGAAGGGTGGTTTTCATTGTTCCTCGTTCCGTCTCTTACTGGCCCATCCGCCAGCCACCAAGTTGTTGCCACGGGGAGGCGGTCTCCGGCTGCCCACCTGACGAACCCGCCGCAGGTGCGCGACTGGTGCGTGCATGGGTAATCGCCACCGCGAGAGCCGCCTCAAGTTCGTGGCTGGCCGAGGACGCGGGGTGCCACGGCGACAAGTGTTCAGTGAGAAATCCCGTATGCGTATCGCCAGCGACAAACGCGGGGTGGGTCACGAGGTCAAGCAGAAATGGCAGATTCGTGGTCGGGCCAAGAACGGCGCACTGTCGGAGCGCCGATTCCATACGACGGCGTGCCTGCTCGCGATCCTGCCCCCAGGTGGAGAGCTTGGCGATCAAGGGATCATAATAGACGGAGACGGTGGTCTGTGCCGTGACCCCCGCATCGACACGAATGCCCGGACCAGTGGGCGGATTCCAGGCCAACACCGTCCCTGGCGAAGGCAAAAAGCCGCGCGCGGGGTCTTCCGCGTACACCCGACACTCGAACGCATGGCCGCGACGGTGAATATCACTTTGCGTGAATCCTAAGCGCTCGCCCGCCGCGATGCGAATCTGTTCGCGCACAAGATCAAGCCCGGTGATCAATTCCGTGATTGGATGCTCGACTTGCAGCCGCGCGTTGACTTCAAGGAAGTAGAACCGCCCCTGGTCGTCGAGAATAAACTCTACCGTGCCAGCGTTGTAATAGCCCGCGGCTTTGGCCACGGTGAGCGCCGCCGTGGTCATCGCGTCACGCAATGCGGGCGACACGGCGGGAGAGGGCGTCTCTTCGAGAATTTTCTGATAGCGCCGTTGGATCGAACATTCGCGTTCCCCCAAATGCACCAGCGTGCCATGTTGGTCGCCAAGAATCTGCACTTCGATATGGCGTGGCCGTTCGATATACCGTTCGATATAAACCGTGCCTTCGGCAAAAGC
>JABFSC010000200.1 GCA_013140885.1 Deltaproteobacteria bacterium
GACCGTCACCTCACGGAGCTTGGTATCGACCAGCCAATACTCCTCCACACCGTTTTCCTGATAAATCGCTTTCTTTTCGGTGCGATCTCTTCGTGCCGTAGCGGGCGAGAGAATCTCCACGATCAGATTGGGAACAATGCGCACGAATTGCCCTGGTTGTGGTGCCGGGCCAGCTGTCAAGCGTTCATGCGCAATGAAGGAAATGTCGGGTTCAATCGTGTCACCGGAAGGCAAATCGTAGCCAGCGCTCGATTCAAGCACCACACCCAGCCCGTGCGTGCGCACGAAACTTCCTAACGGAACAATGATGTTGACCCCCACAGGCGCATGCGGCCACCCGGCCGGTGGGTTCATAATGATCCTCCCCCGCAACAATTCATAGTGATTGATGTCCGAGGCCGGAAGCTCATCCAGCCAGCGGCGGAATTCTGTCTGAGTGAAGGTTTCCGTCGAGATGAAAGCAGTTTGCGTTGACATGGCGTATCTCCTCAGTTCTCCTCGCTTACACCACGCCCTCGCTTTTCAATTCCGCGAGTTCCCCTGGCGTGATGCCCAACAATTCCTGATAGAGGACCTGGTTATGCTGCCCCAATAACGGCGCTGGCCGCACTTCCCGTGGCGACTGCGACAGTTGCACCGCGCAACCAGGCATGGTCACCGAACCGCGCGTGGGATGCTCAACCGTGACAATCATGTCTCGCGCTTTCAGATGTGGGTCGGTGAGGACATCAAGCGAATCGAACACCGCGCCACACGGCACCTCGGCCTTGGCCATCGCCTCCATCACCGCGAATTTCCCGCGTTGTTGGGTCCACGCGCGGATCATGGCGTATACTTCCTCGCCATGTTTGTTGCGCTCGGCGATCTCCGTGTAGCGTGGGTCACCGATCAAATCCGCGCGCCCGATCACCGTGAGGATGTTCTCCCACATCTCTCGTGAGGTCGCGATCAAGTAGATGTAGTCGTTCGGCCCGCCGGGATGACACGGATACAACGCCGCTGGTGAGAGTCGGGAGGGATCGTTGCCCGTGCGCGCCGCGGCTTTGTGGGTGACATAGTGACTCATGGTTGCGACGCGCGAGAAGTTGACGACGGCATCTTGCATCGACACTTCCACCTGTTGCCCCTCGCCAGTGCGCTCGCGTTGCCACAACGCCGACAGGATGCCCACCGCGCAGTGGACGCCAGTGCCCGTATCACCAATAGTCGGACCGGGCCGTACCGGAGGACCATCGGGGGAGCCCGTCATGCTAATCGCGCCGCCAGTGGCTTGCGCGATGGGGTCGAAACTCTTGTAGCCGCTATACGGACCATACGTCCCAAATCCCTTGATGGTGGTGGAGATGACCCGTGGATTCACGGCCTTGAGCGTGTCGTAGCCCAGTCCGAGACCGGCCATCACTCCAGGGGCGTAGTTTTCCATCACCACGTCCACCTGTTTCACCAGCTCCAGGAAAATGCGCTTCCCCTTCTCGCTCTTGAGATTGAGAGTGATGCTCTCCTTATTGGCATTCAGCAGCAGGAAATAATAGGAATCCAGTCCGGTCCCATCGTTGAGCAGGGTGCGCCCCTGATCGCCACCTTTGGGGGACTCGACCTTAATGACCCGCGCGCCCAAGAACGCGAGCAACTCGGTACACGATGGGCCAGCCTCAAATTGCGTTAAGTCGAGAATCCGAATGTTGTCGAGGGCCTGCATGGAACACCTCCTCTGATGATGAATGTGAGTGAGACAAAAACATCGCTGAGCCGACGCGTGAACCCTACACAAGGAGCCGTCGCAACAACAGCAGCCAGCGTTGAGACACGCCAGACTGTAATCAATTCGGGAGCAAGAAGAAAGGGGAAAGGAGGGGGCGTTGAATACGCCCCCCTGGGAGAACAACGGACAGGACAGGGTTAGGCTTGCACGGCGCGAATCAAGGGTTCCAATTCGCCTTTGGCGTGCATTTCTCGCACGATGTCGCACCCACCAACGAATTCTCCGTTGATGTACAGTTGTGGCACCGTCGGCCAGTTGGAGTAGCGTTTCACGCCATCACGAATGGCGGGGTCGTCGAGCACATTGACGCTCTCGTATTTCACGTTGTAGGAGTCGAGCACCTGAATGGTGGCCGCGGAAAACCCGCACATTGGGAAACTCGGCGTTCCCTTCATGTACAGGATGATTTTGTTGCCTTTGACCTGTTCTTCAATCTTGGCCTGAATTGCATCTGCCATATACAGAGTTCCTCCTTCTGTCTTAGTGGGTTTTCGTGGACTGAATGTTGACGATCTGAGAAGCCTGCTCTTGTTGCAGCTCTTCTGGGGTCATGGTGATGAGCGCGAGCGCGTGAATCCGTGCCTGCATGGCGTCTTGCAGCGCGCCATAGACCATGCGATGGCGATTCACGCGGGTTTTGCCAACGAAGGCTGGCGAAACAATGATCGCTTCATAGTGGTCGCCCCCGCCGGTGGTATCGCGCACTTGAATGCGCGCGTCAGGGAGCGCGGTGAGGATCATCGACTCAATTTCCGAAGCGGTAATGGGTGCGGGCATGCTGTGTATCCTTAACAACGGTTGCGATCTTGGACCTTACGAGTCCACGCGATAATAGCGGCGGCGCACCGCCGCCGCAACTGGTTTTCTCGCGTGGATGGGAAAAGACGATGTGAAGGGAAAGAGAGACATCAGAAAGGTCGGCGAACCCGACCCTCCTGAAGGTAAAGAGCTGTGGGAAATGAGAGAATGTCGTTATTTCTTTTGCATTTCGCCGCCGCAACACTTGAGGGAACCGTTGCCACCCTTGGTGACAATCACCTGCGAGCCGCATTTGCCGCAGAGGTACATCTTCCCAATCTGGTTTGCCATGAATCACTCCTCCTCTTTGATAGTTCTACTGTCCAGTGAACGTGGGTTGTCGTTTCGCCAGGAAGGCGTCCACTCCCTCCGCGCGATCACGAGTGGTTTGCAGCAGCGCGTACAGATCCTCTTCCAGCCGCATCCCCTGATCGAGCGTCAGGTCCATTGCCTTGAGCACGGCTTCCTTGCCTAACCGCAGTGCAATGGGGCCTTTCCCGAGCAGTCCTTGTATTATCTCGTCAACGCGCGTCGCGAAAGTGCTCTCCGGTCTGACTTCGGAGACTAGCCCAATCCGGTGCGCTTCCGTCGCGTCAATCACCTCGCCAGTCAAAATGAGTTCCAAGGCTTTCGCCTGACCGACAATGCGTGGCAACCGCTGCGTACCACCACCACAGGGCATGAGCCCATCGGCGATTTGCGGAAAGCCAAAGCGCGCCGCCGTGGTCGCGATCCGCAAGTCGCACGCGAGCGCCAGCTCCAGCCCAACTCCCAACGCATCACCGTTGATCGCCGCCAGTGTGGGTTTCGTGATCGCCGCCAGTGCCTTGGGACTGTGTAAGGCACCGAAGCGCGCACGAATCGCCTGCGCCGTGGAAGCGTCCGGTTCGGTTCCGTACTCAAGCCCACGGCAAAACACATCCGCGCTTCCCATGAGAATAAGGAGACTGACCTGTTCATCCTCATCCACACTTGCGCAGAAGGCGGCAAGCTCCATGTCCATGTCCGGGGTCAGACAGTTCCCGCTCGCGGGGCTACACAGTTGCAACCAAGCAACCGAGCCCCGTTTCGTATACGAGAGCGGTGCGGCGGGAATATCTGTCATTGATGCGAGACCTTGGGACTTGGGACTTGAGACTTGCAACTCGAAACTTGAGACCTTGGACTTTGGACCTTGGACTTTGGACCTTGGACTAATTTCTACTCGACGAATTCCGCCTTCAATTCCTTCTTGAGCACTTTGCCGAGCGGGTTCTTGGGGAGCGCATCGACAAAACGAATC
>JABFSC010000678.1 GCA_013140885.1 Deltaproteobacteria bacterium
GAAAGAGTCGGCTCACTACTCATCCTGCGTCACGCGCAGCACTTCCGCTACCGTGGTTGAACCTTCACGCACTTTCCGCCAACCATCTTCTCGCAGAGTACGCATGCCTTGGGCGACGGCGGCGTTTTTGATGGCATCGGAAGCGGAGCGTTTGAGAATGAGCTGGCGCACCCCTTCGCTGATGGTGAGTAACTCAAAAATGCCATTACGTCCGTGATAGCCGGTCATATCGCAGGCTTCACAGCCTTGGGCTTCAAACGCCGTGATTGGGGCGCCCTTCACGCCATTCGCCGTGGCTCCATTCCCATTGGGCAGGACACTGCTCTCGGCCGGACGGCGGCACTGTGGACACAGGGTCCGCACTAACCTCTGCGCCATCACCGCCAGCAGCGATGAGGCTAACAGATAGTCCTCAACGCCCATTTCCAGTAGACGAGAAATGGCACCAGCCGCGTCGTTGGTATGCAAGGTCGAGAACACCAAGTGACCAGTCAGCGCGGATTGCACGGAAATTTCCGCCGTCTCGTAATCGCGGATTTCACCGACCATGATGACGTCAGGGTCTTGCCGCACGATCGACCGCAATCCGTTAGCGAAGGTCAAGCCGATCTGCGGCTTGACGTGAATCTGGTTGACGCCGGCCAATTGATACTCAACCGGGTCTTCAATAGTGATGATCTTCTTGTCGGGCGAGTTAATTTTATCGAGTGCGCCGTACAGGGTGGTGGTTTTGCCGCTGCCGGTTGGCCCAGTCACCAAGATCATCCCATACGGACGATTAATATGTTTATCGAACTCTCCCATCGTGTCGGCGGGAAAGCCGAGCGATTCGAGACTCACGATGATACTCGACCGATCAAGAATACGCATGACGACGCTCTCGCCGTACAGCGTTGGCAGCGTCGATACGCGCAAGTCGATTTCACGACCGAGCATGCGCAGCTTAATGCGTCCGTCTTGGGGCAAGCGCCGCTCGGCGATATTCAACTTCGCCATCAGTTTCACCCGCGAAATGAGCGCGGCTTGCAGTTTGCGCGGTGGCGCGTCCACATCGTGCAAAATGCCGTCGATGCGGTAGCGCACATGCAATTCTTTCTCGAACGGCTCGATGTGAATATCCGACGCACGCCGTTCCAGCGCGCGCGCGATGAGCACGTTGACCAATCGAATCACTGGCGCTTCACTGGCCAAGTCACGCAGGTGCTCGACATCTTCCTGGTCGTCTTGCAGATATTCAATCTCGTCCGCTTCAATCTCTCCCACGCGCTCGCCTTGTTCAGTCGCCCCATCGGCGTAGTACGTCGCGAGGGCTTCGAGAATGTCCCGCTCGCGGGCAATGCGCTTCGATAGTTGCATGCCTGTCGCCTTCTGCAAGGCTTCGATGACATACGGGTCCCCAGGGTCAACCATCGCCGTCACCAATTGTCCGTCTTGCACCGCGAGCGGACATACCCGCGCTTGGCGAAAGAAATTGGTATTGATGTTATTGAGCGTCGGGGGTTGTTGAGGAAATTCCCGCGCCCCGAGAATCGGCGCGTGATAATACTCGGAGAGCAACGCCAGCAGGTCATCTTCCGAGAGGAAGCCCAGTTCCACCAGCAGACGTTCGAGCGGTTCGCTCCGGTCCAGTTGAACGCGTTGCACCCGGCGCAGGTCGTCCGTCGACATTTTTCCCGTACCAATGAGCAGTTCTTCAAAATGGTTCATAATAATCAACTCGTCGCCTTAACGAATGAGACTGCCGATCCGCCCCCACCGCACCCACGTATCCTGGCCATCCCAGGACCAATAGATCAGAAACGCTTTGCCCTTCACGTCATCAAGATCGACATACCCCCAAAACCGGCCGTCGTGGCTTTGGTCACGATTATCGCCCATCACAAAGAGTTTGTGCTCCGGCACGGTGAATGGGCCGAGATTGTCACGCGGGCCCAGAGTTTCTTGATCGCCCTCGGCGAAGGTCGCGTGGGGCTCCTCCACCTTGGCGCCGTTGATGTACACCGCTTTGTGACGCACCTCGACGGTGTCTCCAGCAATCGCGATGACACGCTTGATGAAATCCTTGGTGCGATCCTTGGGGTAGACAAAGACAATGACATCACCGCGTTGTGGCGGGTTCCACTCCCAGACGGTGACGTCGATGGGATAGGGCAAGCGAAACCCATACAGGAATTTGTTCACCAGAATATGATCGCCAATTTGGAGCGTGGCCAACATGGAGCCGGAGGGAATCTTAAAGGCTTGGACAATAAAACTGCGAATAAATAAGGCCAAGAGCAACGCGACCAGCAGGGCTTCGGCATACTCGCGGGCGACCGATTTCTGGACGCTCCGTTTGCCCGCGCTGGCGTGTTTCCCCACTTGTTCCTGATGTCCAACGGCAACGGCGGATTCGTCAATGCCTGACATTTTGTTTCTCACAGGCTCCCCTTTTGGCTCACACGAAGAATGGCTTAGGAGTCGCGGACCCGCAGCAGCGCGAGAAATGCCTCTTGTGGGATTTCCACGCGCCCAACTTGCTTCATCCGTTTTTTCCCCTCTTTTTGTTTCTCTAGCAGCTTTCGTTTTCGGGAAATATCCCCGCCGTAGCATTTCGCGGTCACGTTTTTCCGCAACGCCTTGACCGTCTCGCGCGCGATGATGCGCCCACCCAACGACGCCTGAATCGCCACGTCATACATCTGCCGCGGAATCAGTTCGCGCATCTTTTGCGTCAACTCGCGCCCACGCGCGTAGGATTGGTCCTGATGCACAATCAGTGATAACGCATCCACCAGCTCGCCATTGATACGAATGTCGAGCTTGAGCAACTTGGCCGGTCGGAGATCGAGATAGTCGTAATCAAACGAGGCGTAGCCACGGCTCACGGATTTGAGCCGGTCGTGAAAATCAATGACGATCTCGTTGAGCGGAATCTCGTAGAGCACCAACGCCCGGTTGATCCCTGGATATTTGAGTTCGCGTTGCACCCCGCGCCGCTCCTGACAGAGTTGGAGGACGTTGCCGAGGTATTCGGTCGGCACATGAATCGTCGCGAGAATGAACGGCTCTTCAATGTGATCGACCTCTTGCTCTGGCGGCAGCAGCGAGGGGTTATCGACCAGCAACGAATCGCCGGTGATCGTGACCACTCGATACGCCACGGTCGGCGTGGTGGTAATCAGGTCCAAGCCGAACTCGCGTTCGAGGCGTTCCTGCACGATTTCCATGTGCAGCAAGCCGAGAAACCCACAGCGAAAACCAAACCCCAACGCCAGCGAACTTTCCTTCTCGTAGGTGAACGAGGCATCGTTGAGCCGCAGCTTCTCCACGGCATCACGGAGGTCATCATAGTCACCGGAATCCACCGGATAGAGACCGGCGAACACCATCGGCTTGACCTCTTTGAATCCAGGAAACGCCGCGGCCGTGCGATTGGTCGGATCGGTAATCGTGTCGCCAATGCGGGCTTCAGTCACGTCCTTGATGCCCGCCATGACAAAACCAACTTCTCCCGGCCCCAGTGCATCGACGACCAGCGGACGCGGGGCAAACACGCCTAAGCGTTGGATGTCGTACAACTTGTCACTCGACATGAGTTGCACCGTCATCCCCTGACGCAATGTCCCCTCGAATACGCGCACTAAGATGACCGCGCCTTGGTACGAATCGAACCAACTGTCAAACAGCAAGGCTTTGAGTGGCGCATCGGCATTACCATCAGGCGGCGGGACGGTACTCACAATGCCTTCGAGCACCTCGTGAATGCCACGCCCTTCTTTCGCGCTGGCCAAAATCGCGGTGCTGCCATCAAGCCCGATAATGTCTTCAATCTCCTGCCGCACGCGTTCGGGTTCCGCGCTGGGCAGGTCGATTTTATTGATGACCGGGAGCAGTTCGAGATGGTGATCGAGCGCCAAATAAGTATTGGCCAAGGTTTGCGCTTCGACGCCTTGGGTAGCATCGACGACCAGGAGCGCGCCCTCACAGGCGGAGAGACTGCGCGACACTTCGTAGGAGAAATCGACGTGACCAGGAGTATCAATCAGATTGAGGGAGTAATCCTCGCCGTTGTCGGCTCGATACAGTAGGCGAACGGTCCGCGCCTTAATGGTGATCCCACGTTCCTGTTCGAGGTCCATCGTATCGAGGAACTGCGCGCCACTCTCCCGCTCACGAGTGGTCACGCCACCGGTATACGACAAGAGTTTTTCGGCCAGGGTCGATTTCCCGTGGTCGATATGGGCAACGATACAAAAATTACGGATATGACTTGTGTTCATTATGTGCGGGTACGGAAATACTCGACGGTCCGACGTAATCCTTCCTCGATTTTCATTTCCGGCTGCCAGCCCAGAAGCTGTTGCGCCCGGCTCCACGCCAGCACGCTTCGCCGTTGTTCTCCAGGTTTAGCCGGACCATGCGTTTCCGGCGCTGTGGACCCGGTGAGGTGGCGGAGATGCCCAAACAATTGGTTCACGTCAGTCTCAATCGCGGTGCCAATGTTAATGGGGCCCGTGTAATCGGCGTGTAAGGCGGCCAAGTTGGCGCGGGCCACATCGCCGACAAACACATAATCGCGCGTTTGCTTGCCATCGCCGTTAATCACCGGCTGTTCACCCGCCTGCAACTTGAGCGTGAAAATGGCCACCACGCCCGCCTCGCCGTGTGGGTCTTGGCGCGGCCCGTAGATATTGGCGTAGCGCAACGCGATATAGGGAATGCGATACTCAACGTTATAGAAGTACAGGTAATGTTCGCCGGTCCGTTTACTCACGCCATACGGACAGATCGGATGAGTCGAGTGCTCTTCCGTCGCCGGAAACGTTTCCTGCTCCCCATACACCGTCCCACCAGATGACGAGAAAATGATTTTCTTCACTCCCGCTTCGCGCGCACCTTCAAGGAGATTGAGCATCCCCAAGATATTGACGCGCGCGTCAAACATCGGATCGGCCACGGAACGACGGACATCCATCTGCGCGGCATGATGGTTGAGCACCTCGATCTTGTCCCGCACGATCAACTGTCGAACGGTCGGGTCTTGAATATCCGCCTGCACGAAGTGGGCCTTGGGATTAAGATTCTGCCGTTTGCCGGTCGACAGGTCATCCACCACGGTCACGTCATGGCCCGCGTTGATGTAGGTATCGACGATGTGAGAACCAATAAAACCCGCGCCGCCAGTCACAAGTATACGCATAGCACCCTCAGTATGAATCCAGTTACGCGACCTTATCCTGAAAATAGGCAATCGTCTGCCGGAGTCCAGCCTCCAACGAGACCTGGGGTTCCCAGTTATTGAGCACCCGACGCGCCAGAGAGATATCCGGTTGGCGTTGTTTCGGGTCATCAACCGGCAGCGGGTTGAAGGTAATCTTACTTTTGCTCCCAGTCAGTTGGATGATCGCCTGGGCGAATTCGAGGATAGTGAGTTCGCGCGGATTGCCGATATTGACCGGACCGGTATGGTCCGAGCGCAAGAGACGGACAAGTCCTTCCACCAGATCGCTGACGAAACAGAAACTGCGCGTCTGCCCACCGTCGCCATACACGGTCAAATCTTCTCCCCGGAGAGCCTGGGCGATAAAATTCGGGACAACACGTCCGTCTCTGAGCCGCATTCGGGGACCGTAGGTATTGAAGATCCGCACGATGCGGACTTGCACTCCGTGGGCGCGGTGATACGCCATCGTCATCGCTTCGGCGAATCGCTTCGCCTCGTCGTACACGCCACGTGGTCCAATCGGGTTCACATTGCCCCAGTAGTCTTCTTTCTGGGGATGCACGAGTGGGTCGCCATACACTTCGGAAGTCGAGGCGAGTAACAGCCGCGCCCCTTTTTCCTTCGCCAGTCCCAGCGCCTTGTGGGTTCCGAGCGACCCCACCTTCAACGTCTGAATCGGCAATTCCAGGTAATCGACGGGGCTGGCTGGAGAGGCGAAATGGAGAATCGCATCCACGGGACCCTTCACGTAAATGAAGGTGGTCACGTCTTGCGGGATAAAAGAAAAATTCTTGTTGGTAAATAGGTGAGCAATGTTATCGGGGCTACCAGTAATGAAGTTATCCATGCAGATGACTTCATCCCCTTCCTTGAGAAAACGCTCGCAAAGATGAGAGCCGATAAAACCCGCACCACCAGTGATTAACACACGTGCCATATTCGTTGCCTCCGTCCCTTCCGTTCGCTACTGCGTCACCGAAGGGCGACCAATGGGATAATACGAGAACCCTTCCTGCTTCATCACCGCCGGTTCGTACAGGTTCCGACCATCTAAAATGAGCGGGGTCTTCATCAGTTCACGCATCCGCGCGAAATCGGGCCGGCGAAACTCGTTCCATTCGGTCACGATCAGCAGCGCATCCGCTCCCGGCAGAGTGTCGTAATTGGCGCGGTGATACGAGACACGGTCGCCAAAGACTTCCTGAGCACGGGCGAGAGCTTCAGGATCATGCACGGCGATTTCCGCCCCACCCTTGAGCAGCTCTTCGATAATGGTCACGGCGGGCGCTTCACGCATGTCATCGGTGCGCGGCTTGAAGGCGAGCCCCCAAATGGCGAACTTGCGTCCACGCAGGTCGGTGCCAAAATGGGTGTGGACTTTTTCGACCAGTACGTGTTTTTGCTTCTCGTTCACCACCTCGACTTCCTTGAGTAACGAGAAGTCCATGTCATGCTCTTCCGCCGTGCGAATCACCGCGCGCACATCCTTCGGGAAGCAAGACCCGCCATACCCCACGCCAGGAAACAAAAAGTAATGTCCAATGCGGCGATCAAACCCGATACCCCGCCGCACCTCGGCGACATCCGCCTCGACTTTCTCGCACAGGTTCGCCACTTGATTGATGAATGAGATACGCATCGCCAGAAACGCGTTGGCCGCGTATTTCGTCATCTCGGCGCTGCGGTTGTCCATCACCAAAATAGGGTTCTCGGTACGGACAAACGGCGCATAGAGTTCTTTAATCAGTGACAACGCCCGGTCGCTGTTCCCGCCAATCACCACCCGGTCGGGTTTCATAAAGTCTTCGACCGCGGCGCCCTCCTTAAGGAATTCGGGATTGGAGACGACATCGAACGGGTGGGTCGTATTGGCGGACATGGTGGCGCGCAGCTTATCCGCCGTGCCGACGGGCACGGTGCTCTTGAGCACCACGATACGATAGCCAGGCATCGCCTTGGCGATATCGGCACCGGCTTGCAACACCATGCTCAAGTCCGCGGACCCATCGTCATCCTGCGGCGTGCCCACCGCGATGAAGCAGACCATCCCCTCTCTCACGGCGCTGGCAAGATCGGTCGTGAAATGCAACCGCTTGTCGGTCACGTTTCGGCGAATCAGTTCTTCCAAGCCTGGTTCATAGATCGGAATTTTGCCATTACGAAGGTCGGCGACCTTGCGCTGATCAATATCCACACAGGTGACATCATTCCCGCTTTCCGCGAAGCAGGTGCCTGCAACCAGTCCAACGTATCCCGTGCCAACGACACACAGTTTCATGCCTTCTCTTCTCCTATCAATGCAATAATGGTCAATTATTTAGGGGTGGTTCGCGAACCGCGAAAGGGTAAGCGTTCCGAGCCGGGGCAATGTAACACAGTGCACTGAAAAACCCTATCGGTTATTCGAGGACTTCCTTAATCAGATAGACGGACTTCTCTTGGCTTTCGTGGTAGGTGCGGGCGAGCATTTCAGCCAAAAGTCCGGTCGTCACGAACTGCACCCCAACCACCACCAGCAAAATCCCAAGCCACAAGAGCGGACGTTCGGATAAGCGCATGCCAAAGAAGAGGCGCTGGACACCCAACACCGCGGTAATCGCACCGCCGAGGAGGAAGGCCACAAGCCCGACGAAACCAAACAAGTGGCTCGGTCTCGTGGCGTAGCGGGACAGGAACTTCACCGTCAACAGATCCAGAATCACCCACAAGGTCCGAGTCAGCCCATATTTAGAAGTGCCATGTTTGCGCGGATGATGCGTCACGGGCATTTCCGTGATTCGCGCCCCCACATCACCCACGAGCGCGGGAATAAATCGGTGCATTTCTCCATACAGTTTGAGGTTTTTGACGACCTCACGGCGAAAAACCTTCAATGTGCAGCCGTAATCATGAATTTTCACTTGCGTCGTCAACCCAATGACCCAATTGGCGATCTGCGAAGGGAGGCGGCGGTTCAGAAAGGGGTCTTGTCGGTCCAGCCGCCAGCCATTGACGAGGTCATAGCCTTCATTGAGCTTGGCCACGAGCTTTGGAATGTCCACGGGATCGTTCTGCATGTCACCGTCGAGCGAGACGACGATATCGCCGTGGGCATAATCAAAACCCGCCGCCAGGGCTGCGGTTTGGCCAAAGTTGCGGCGGAAGCGCAGCACTTTGACCCGCGTATCCTTGGCATGGAGGTCCGCCAGCACCCGGTCACTGCCATCGGTACTGCCATCATCAACGAGGATGAGTTCGTAGGTCCAACCGGTGGGGTCCAGCACCTCACGCACGCGTTCGTACAACGGGGTGAGGTTTTCCACCTCGTTATAGACGGGAACGACGAGAGAAAGGTACATGGGAAGTGGATAGGGGATAGTGGAGAGTTGATAGTGGAGAGTTGAAAGGAAAAATAGCTACTCTTGGCAAATCCGCCACGTTGAATTCTCAACTCTCAACTCTCAACTTTTCACTATTTAGAACTCCGTAAGGCTCACAAACTGTCGGTAGCGACGTTCGATGTCGTCGCGAGTGAGCGTCCTCAAGCGTCGGAGGCTAAAATCCTCGACTACGAAGGAGGCGACCACGCTGCCATAGACAATGCCCTTGCGGACATTCGCCTCGGAGAGGTCGTTCGACGCCGCCAGGTAACCGATCAACGCACCCGCGAACGAATCGCCCGCACCCGTTGGGTCAAACACTTCTTCAAGCGGATACGCGGGAACGGCGAACACAGAGTTAGGCGAGAAGGACAGTACGCCATATTCTCCCCGCTTCACTAATAACGTCTTTGGCCCCATCTCGAGAATCTTACGCGCCGAGCGCACGACGTTGCGGTCTCCGCTAATCAAGCGGGCTTCCTCGTCGTTAATCACCAGCATCTCGACACGCTTGAGCAAAGCTTCCAGTTCAGGCCGCGCCCCTTCAATCCAGTGTGAAATCGTGTCACAGGCGATGAGCTTCGGCTTGGTCGTCAATTGGTCAAGCACGCCATCTTGCAATCCGGGATTGATATTCGCGAGGAAGACAAACGGGCAGTCACGATAGCTGGGCGGAAGGACAGGCTTAAAGGTAGCGAAGACGTTGAGTTGCAGGTCGAGCGTATCCCGCATGTTCATGTCTTCGTGATACTTGCCAGTCCAGCGAAAGGTTCGTCCTTTCGCGACCGACAAGCCTTCCAAGTCAATGTTGCGGGAGGCTAAGAAAGCCCGTTCCTGTTCAGGAAAGTCTTCCCCAATGACGGCCACCAGTTTGACCGGAGCGAAATAGCTGGCCGCGACCGCGAAGTAGGATGCCGAGCCACCAAGCACCTCCTCCGCATTGCCATGCGGAGTCAGAATCGTATCGAACGCGACCGAACCAACGACGAGAATACTCATGCCACCCTTCCCTTACTCTCCAAGATATTTGCCAACCAAAATACCGAGTTCTTGTTTCACCGCCGCCGGAATCAGCGCGCGGTCCGTAATGATCGCATCCTTGAGCGCGTGCGCGCAGGGACACGACCGTGTCGCAGGCAGGCGCGGAATCGTGTTGACGATGATGCGTTGCGCGGTCGTCACGTTCTGCGTGAGAATCCGCAAGATATCCTCGATCACCACATCGGCATGGTCCGTGTTCCAGCAATCATAATCCGTCGCCAACGCCACCGTCGCGAAACAGATTTCCGCTTCCCGCGCGAGTTTCGCCTCTTGCAAGTTGGTCATCCCAATAATATCGGCACCCCAACTGCGATAGAGAAACGACTCGGCTCGTGTCGAGAACTGCGGCCCTTCCATACAGATATATGTCCCACCAACATGGAGCGTCGCTCCGACCTCACGACCCGCGTCTCCCAAGAGGCGGATCATCTCGCCACACATCGGATCGGCGAATGCCACATGAGCAACGATGCCGCGCCCAAAGAAGGTGCTGATGCGCCCGCGCGTGCGATCAATGAACTGGTCGGGCAGCACGATATGACCGGGCACGATCTCTTTTTTCAGGCTGCCAACGGCGCTGACGGCAATAATGCGCTCGACTCCGAGCTTCTTCATGCCGTAGATATTCGCGCGGAAATTGAGTTCCGAGGGAAGCAGCCGATGGCCGCGCCCATGACGTGGCAAGAAAACCACGCGCACGCCGTTGAGTTGGCCAACAAAATACTCATCCGATGGCGCGCCGAAGGGGGTTTCAACCGTGACCCACTCGCCCCCTTGAACATCACTCATCTGATAGAGGCCACTCCCACCAATGATACCGAGTACTGTGGTCACGCTGTGGTTCTCTCTTCTCGTCGTTCGCTCTGGTTCGCTTGCACATCAACTGGAAATGCCGCAGCCAACTGTCCACAGGCGGCCTGCGCGTCTTGTCCGCGACTCTCACGGATGGTGGCCATGATCCCTTTATCGAGGAGAGCCTGACGAAAGTATTCGATCCGCGAGCGCGGCGATGCCTCAAACTCGGACCCAGGGAAGGAATTGAAGGGAATGAGGTTGACCTTGAGACGAAACCCTTGCAACAGCTTGGTGAGCCGTTTGGCGTCCGCTTCGCTGTCGTTGACATCCTTGAGCATGGTGTAGGCGAAGGTCACCCGTTTCCGTGGCGCGATAGGCAACGTGCGGCAGGCTTCCAGAAGTTGTTCCAGCGGAAAGCGACGATTCACAGGCATGAGATCATCCCGCAGGGCATTCGTGGTCGCGGTGAGCGAAACGGTGAGATTCACCGAGGTCTCTTCAAGGAGTCGCTTCATCTGTGGAATTAAACCGACGGTGGACACGGTCACGCGGCGCGGTGAGAAGTTACAGCCCCATTCGGCGGTAATGATTGTGATCGCTTTCACTAATTGCTCGTAATTCGCCAGCGGCTCGCCCATCCCCATGAACACTAGGTTCGTGAGTCGCTGTGGAGGGGGCAACGTTTGCTGCACCTCCCACACCTGGCTGACGATTTCTCCAGCCGTAAGATCACGAATAGGGCGAACGGTCGCCGTGGCACAGAAGCGGCAGCCCATCGCGCACCCAACCTGTGATGACACGCACAGGGTTAAGCGATCTTCCATGGGAATCCGCACGCTTTCAATGCGCCGTCCATCTTCTAGCGCGAACAGGAATTTCCGCGTGCCGTCGGCTGCCGAGGTCGTCCGTACGCACTCCAGATTCCGAATGACAAACTCTTGGGCAAGCCGCGCACGCAAGACGGCGGAAATATCCGTCATGGCGGCGAACGACGTTGCCCCGCGCTGATAGAGCCACTTGAGCACCTGGCGCGCGTGGAACGGTTTCTCACCGCGTTCCAGCATCCACGCTTCAAGATCGGCTTTGGTGAGTTCTTTAATGTCCATAGCTAGAATGGGAGACCAGCGTCAGGGGAGTCTGGGAGTCTGGGAGTCTGGGAGTCTGGGAGTCCGAGGAAAGCCCTATAGCCTAAAGCCCAAACCCTAAAGCCTATTTGGGAGATCCATCTCACTGAAGAAGTAGCCAATTTCCCATTTCGCGGTGTCGGGGCCATCGGAACCATGCGCGGCATTCTTTTCCACGTCGGTCGCCCAATCCTTCCGAATCGTCCCCGCATCGGCTTTGGCGGGATCGGTCGCGCCCATGAGACGGCGATTGGTTTGGATGGCGTCCTCGCCTTCGAGGACCGAGATCAGCACCGGACCAGATGACATAAAGGTAGTGAGACTATCAAAGAACGGGCGTTCTTTGTGGACGGCGTAGAATCCTTGGGCTTGCGCTTTACTCAGGGTTGTCAGTTTCGCGGCGACAATTGTGAGCCCGGCATTTTCAAAGCGCCGGAGAATATCGCCAATCGCGTTCTTCTTCACGGCATCGGGCTTAATGATCGATAAAGTACGTTCCTTCATGCGGTTCCTTTCTTACGGTGGCGGCAGTGTACCGGTGGCCTGAAAAGGGGTCAACTCGGAGGAACCAGGAATGACCACCCCACTTCCGTTCCGCACCGGCAGGGTACGAGAATCAGCAATACTCGGAAGGATAAAAAAGAACGTACTCCCTTTTCCGATCTCACTCTCCACGCCAACGATTCCTCGGTGAGCCTCGACAATCTGTTTCACCAAGGACAATCCCAGCCCGGTTCCACCGATTTTCCGCATTTCTTTACTTTCCACCCGATAAAA
>JABFSC010000050.1 GCA_013140885.1 Deltaproteobacteria bacterium
ATTGGACGCGAAGAAGAGTTCGATCTAGAAAGAACACCCACAGAGGAGGAATAATAGCGACACCGTCTTGACGTTTGTGGATCAAGGGTGGAAGTAGCCGAGGTGCGCGTCGCAGAAGCAGCAGGTCTGTTGGATTTTGAGCAAAGGAGAATCAAGAGCGGGAGCCGCTACGGGCGGATGAAGTCGCGAGGAAAATTGCAGTACAGGAAGGAAAAGAAATGGAAACTCAAGATGCTGGGAGCCCAGGGATTACGCCCCTGGGCTCTCGAAAGCAAACAGAAAAACCAACTGAGGAAAATTTTTCACAGTCCCCAGAGTCAGTCAACGGGGACGCCGCACAAACAGCCGACCCCCTCCTGCCTCAGCACCGCGCGATGCTGGAGGCATCAAGCATATCTTCGGCAACGATGCACGCGCGGGGGTACTGGACCGCGACCACGAAGACGGAACTTCGCGACCTGGGCTTCTCCGCCGCGCAGTGCCAGGTGCCCGCGCTGGTGATTCCTATCTTCGACGTGACCGGCCAAGTCGCCTTGCATCAGATTCGTCCCGATCAGCCCCGGTCTGGGCGCGATGGCAAACCCATCAAGTACGAGACGCCTACTGGCGCAAAAATGGCGCTCGATATTCCGCAGGCGGTTCGGCCCTTGTTGGGAAACCCGAACCGCCCGCTCTTTATCACCGAAGGCGTGAAGAAGGCGGACAGTGCGGTCTCTCAGGGCTTGTGTTGTATCGCGCTGCTGGGTGTCTGGAATTGGCGCGGGGCGAATGATGAGGGCGGCAAGACGGTGCTCGCGGCCTGGGAATATATCGCCCTGGAAGATCGGGAAGTCTATATCGTGTTCGACTCGGACGTGATGCTCAAGCCGGCGGTGCATCAGGCGTTAGTCCGTCTCAAAGGCTTTCTAGACAGCCGCAAGGCCAAAGCACGGGTAATTTATCTGGAGTCCCGCCTCGACGGCGGGAAGGTGGGGCTCGATGACTTCTTCGCCATGGGCGGCGTGGTGCCGAAGCTCTTCGCGCAGGCCACCGCTCAGTTGCACGCGGGACCGGAGCCCCAAGGCCAGGCCGGGGAAGCGCGTGACACAATCCGCATCACCCCCGACATCACGACCGTCGTGAACGCGGCCGAGCGCGCACTGCTTCGCCTCCCCAATGGTCCCTACCTCTTTCAGCGCCTGCAACGGCTCTGCTTTATCGCGCATGACGGCAAAGCCCCACGCTGGCTGGTGCGACCACTCGGCGCGCCGACCATCGCCTCTTGCGATGCCGGGCAGTTGCGCGAGCGCATGAGTCTCGCGGCGGACTGGCGCAAATATGCCGAGCGCACCAAAGCATGGCAGCCCGCTCTGCCACCAGATTGGGCCGTACAGACACTGCTGGGACGGCGGCGCTGGGAATTTCCCATGCTCAGCGATGTCATCACCGCGCCAACGCTGCGGGCAGACGGCGTGGTCATCAGCGCGCCGGGGTACGATGCCGACACCGGGCTGTTCCTCGACACCCAAGGCTTGACCTTTCCTCCCCTCCCGAATCATCCGTCGCTTGACGACGCGACCGAGGCCATTCTGGCACTTGGGGATATCTTCGTGGATTTTCCCTTCGCGGCGGCCCATGGGCGGAGCGCGGCGCTGGCTGCGCTTTGCTCGCTGCTGGTCCGCCCTGCCATCAATGGGAATGTCCCCCTGTTCGCGGTGCGCGCGTCAACACGGGGCACGGGCAAGGGGCTCCTTATTGACGCCATCGCCATCACGGCGACGGGACGTCCGGCTCCGCGCTGGGCACAGTCGCACGATGAGGAAGAAGACCGCAAAGCCCTGCTCACCATCGGCATGGAAGGCGACGCCTGCGTCCATATCGACAACATCACGACCGCGCTCGGCTCTGGCCCGCTTGATTCCGCGCTGACCGCCGCCAGTATCAAGGGCCGTCTCTTGGGGCAGAATAAGGCGATTGAAGTCCCGATGAATACCGTCTTCTTCGCCTCGGGCAATAACCTCGCCTTTGCCGGCGATATGGCGCGGCGCGTCGTTCCTATTGATCTGGAATCCCTACTTGAGCGGCCAGAAAACCGCGACGATTTTCAGCAACCCCGGCTCCTGGAGTGGGTGCGCCAGGAGCGCCCTCGGCTGGTGAGTCATGCCCTCACGATACTGAAAGCCTACTTTGAGGCGGGTTGCCCAAAGCAAGGAATTCCCGCCTATGGCAGTTTTGAGGCATGGTCCGACCTCGTGCGCTCGGCATTGGTGTGGACTGGGCTCCCCGATCCGTGCGAGGGGCGACATACGCTCGAAGCGGAATCCGATCCCGGTTATGAAAACCTCGCGCGCCTCCTCCACTGCTGGCAAGCCTGCTATCAAGGGCAAGCTGTCACACTCAACCATGCCATTCAGGATATTGCCCATCGCGGGCTAGACACGTCTCTCATCGTGAACACCGCCAATGAGTGGAATGATCTGTATGAAGCGCTGGCGGCGTTAGATTCCCGCCACGATGGAAAAAGGCTAGATGCGCGGAGAATCGGATTTGCTTTGCGCGCAATAAAGGGGCGCGTCATTGGCAAGCAGCGTTTCGTTCAGAATGGAACCTACGATAGGGCAGTTCGGTGGCGAGTACAGAGTGTATGAGTATGTATGAGTATGAATGAGTACTCTCTAATCCCCTTTCCCTATTTTCGCATATATACCTATCTATCTATTTTCTAAAGGAATATAGATATGCGAAATTTACGCGAAGGGTTGGGATAATACTCATATATACTCATACATACTCATACACTGAACAGAAACGAAGGAAGGCTGGAATATGCGATCAGGCGATTCAAGTGACTTGTCTGTCCCGTTGAGTGCTAACAAGATTCCCTATTCTCCCTCTGCTTCACTCACAGAAGCGGAGCTGTTCTGATGGACGCTCTTGAGCTTGCGATTACCCTTCAATGGCAAGGATTCGCCCTCATTGCGCTGCTCGACTCCTCCCCACAACTCCGCCCCCTCTCGGCCAAACAACAAGAGGCCAGAAATAAGGAGTCAATCTGGCATGACATCTCGCTCAGTGCTGGGTGATCCACACAGCGGGCAAGTTCACGGATATTGTGGGGTGCGTCACCCTGACGCACCCCCTTGGTCACCCTGACACAGTCTCACCTGTTGATTGATTCCGCGTGGTGTAACAGATACGGTAGCAAATACCCCATTTGATACGAGACGATACACCATGAGTTACACCTTGGGACAGGCGGCGTCCGCGACTGGCAAAAGTAAAATGACCATCCAGCGGCTCATTAAGAAGGGGACAATTTCCGCAAACAAGCTGGATTCCGGTGAATGGGAGATCGATCCATCCGAGTTGCATCGTGTCTTGCCACCGGTACCAGAAACTGGGGGACCTGATCGTCTCATGTTACGAGACGATACCCCCAATGATACAGGGTGGTTACAGCGCGAACTTGAAGGACGAGACGAACAGATACGGCAGATGGAGAAACAAGGTGAGCGGGAACGTCAACAACTGCAAAGCACGATTGATGATCTCCGCCGCCGGCTAGACCAATCCGAGGACGAGCGACGCCGTGCGCACCTCCAGATCACCGCGCTGCTCACCGATCAAAGGCCGAAGGAAGAGCCGCCACGAGCACAGGGTTTTTGGCGACGACTGTTCAACCGGTAACTGCTCCACCGATTGCACCCCCCTCCACAGTGTGGCAGAGACTCTTCAACCACACCCAAAGGAGGGACCGTTATGCAATCCACAACACTGTGCCTCAGTGTCCTACTACTCCTGTCACCCGTGCCAGTCTGGGCGGAGGACAACTCACCCACCGCCCCCTTCCCC
>JABFSC010000395.1 GCA_013140885.1 Deltaproteobacteria bacterium
TGATTGGCGTAACCGCTTCGCTCATGTCCCCTATCCCGACAAGAGCGGAAGCTGGACCCTCCGCTTCTACCAGGAGATCGCGGTCAACCGCGTGCTGGAGTCCCTCGCCGAGGGCAAAGACCGTATCTTGCTCACCCTGGCCACTGGTACTGGCAAGACGTCTATTGCTTTTCAAATCGCCTGGAAGCTGTTTCAAACCCGGTGGAATCTGACGGCATGGAAAACGGGCAGCGCGCCGTCGCGTCGCCCCCGTATTCTGTTTCTGGCGGATCGGAACACGCTTGCCACTCAGGCGTATAACGATTTCACCTCGTTTGCCGCGTTTGCAGAGGACGCGCTGGTGCGCATTAAACCAGAGGACATCCGCAAGAAGGGCAAAGTGCCGAAGAACGCCAGTCTGTTCTTCACCATCTTTCAGACCTTTATGAGCGGCCCACCAAAGGACGGCATGCCGTCACCCTATTTCGGTGAGTATCCGTCTGACTTCTTCGATTTCATTGTCATTGACGAGTGCCATCGTGGCGGAGCGAACGATGAAAGCACGTGGCGGGACATTCTCAACTATTTCGCTCCTGCCGTGCAGCTCGGCCTCACCGCCACACCCAAGCGTAAAGACAACGTGGACACCTACGCCTACTTTGGCGAGCCAGTCTATGTGTATTCGCTCAAGGAAGGCATCAATGACGGGTTCCTCACACCGTTCAAAGTGCGGCAGATTTCCACCACGCTTGATGAGTATGTTTATACGCCTGATGACCAGCTTATCGAAGGCGAGGTAGAGAGTGGGAGGATTTACACAGAGGCCGACTTCAACAAGATCATTGAGATCAGAGAGCGCGAGCGGAAGCGCGTTGAGATATTCATGGACCTCATCAACCAGCAAGAAAAGACGCTCGTGTTCTGCGCCACGCAAGCGCATGCCCTCGCCGTGCGTGATCTCGTCAACCAGATGAAGACCAGCAAAGACCCGAACTATTGTCACCGGGTCACCGCCGATGACGGTGTGCTCGGTGAGCAGCACTTGCGTGATTTCCAAGACAACGAGAAAAATATCCCGACGATCCTCACCAGCTCGCAAAAGCTGTCCACCGGCGTGGACGCCCGCAACATCCGCAACATCGTGCTGATGCGCCCGATCAATTCGATGATTGAGTTCAAGCAAATTATCGGGCGCGGAACTCGACTCTACGATGGCAAGGACTACTTCACGATCTATGACTTTGTGAAGGCCCACCAGCATTTCAGTGACCCGGAGTGGGATGGTGAACCAGCAGAACCAGAAGAACCGGCAAAGTCCAGACAGCCTCTCGACAGTGAGCCACCGAGAGACCCCTCGGTGAACGAAGAGCCCGCCGAACTCACCAAGAGGAAGAAGATCAAAGTCAAACTCGCTGACGGCAAAGCCCGCACCATTCAGCACATGGTGATGACGAGCTTCTGGCACCCGGACGGTACCCCGATGTCCGCGCAACAGTTCTTGGAGCTGCTGTTTGGTAAACTCCCCGACTTTTTCAAGGATGAAAATGAACTGCGTGCCCTGTGGAGTGCCCCTGACACGCGCGCCAAGCTCCTGTACGGATTAGCCGAGAAAGGCTTCGGCAAAGAGCAAATGGCTGAGATGCAAAAGATCATTGATGCCGAGAAGAGCGACCTCTTCGATGTGTTGGCGCATGTTGCCTATGCTTTACCACCGCTCACGCGCGAGGAACGAGCGGCCAAGGCGAAGGTGATCATCAGCACCCATTTCAACACGAAGCAACAAGTCTTTCTCGACTTCGTCCTCTCACACTATGTGCGTGAAGGCGTACAGGAACTCGACCAAGAAAAGCTAACGCCATTGCTTCGTCTCAAATATCAAAACTCCATCGCCGACGCCGTGGCCGATTTGGGCAGACCGGAAGAGATTGGGCAGGTGTTCGCGGGGTTTCAGCAATATCTGTATCAACAGCAAGCCGCGGCATGATGGACTGTGACAAGGAAAGCGACGGAAAAGAGCGGTTCGGGCTCATTGTCGCTGGTAAAATACGGGTGTTTTCCCACAGTGATAGTAAGCGATTGTCCCCCTGACGCTTCCTCCGTGGTCCTCTAGATGCGGAGCTTCTGAATACAAGGGTTGAGGATCGAAGCGTACAACAAGAGAGAGATTTCCATACTGCGCGGTTAATCCCTAATAGCGGACTCTCATTGAAACCACGGATCCCCAAAGTTTTCAAATGAACACCCCCCAGAGGTCATCCATTTATCAGGTTGTGTATCGTTGCTCCGGTCAGTGCGCCCGTCCCCCCTACCCTCCCCAAAAACGCCTCGCCCTCATAAACGTCGAATAGATCAAATTTGTATCACTTTAAGTTATATACAGGTTCTGGAGTTTTGTGGCCCCTGAGCTGGAAGTGCGAGTGCGTGCGCATCGTCAGTGAATGGCAAGCTGTTTGTCTCCTTGTGAGCGCCCTCCCCTTTGATTTGGACAACACGGGACGCGGAAATGTGTGGCGATTCTCCTGTCAGGAACACGAGTGCAGTGCTACTCTATGCCCGCTTGCTCATCGCTTGGTGCCGCCTCTGGCGCGGTTCCTTCGCATTGCTTGCGCCGCGCCTCACGGCGGTCATACCACGCTTTGCGTTGCTGGCGCGCGCTGGCTTGTTGCTCCGGTGTCACCTCGCCTTTGGGATTGCCCTCCAGATCATAACGGGGACCACCTTGCATCACTGCTTTCCAGTAAAGCACACGATGGTCGGCCATCCACTGGCTCAGGGTGTGATGGACGAGCTTGGGCGGGAATTCCGGTAAGTGCGCGCATAAGTCGTGATAAATGCCGATAGCAAGCGGACGAATCGTCTCGGGGGTAACGCGGAAGAGGTGTGGCCAGCGGGTGGTCATCGCGGTCGCGATCTGAGTGAATTCCGGCGATTGCACGAACCGTTGACGTTCCTCATACCTGCGGCGGTAGGCCACCGACCGTCCGGTTGGTCCAGGCATTGGTTGCGAGGAGGACTCTAGGACTGGAGCCCGGGGGGGTAGGACAGGCACTGGTTGTGCGGGGGGCTGGCTTTTCGGCTCCGCCCCCTTGGTAGCCGGAGCACTGGGTTGTGGCACTGGCGGAGCTTTGCCCTTCTTCACCGCTGGCGAAGTTGGGGGCGATACCGAAGGGCGTTTCTTGCGCAGAATGACGACGGGTTTGTCCCCTGTGTTGAGCCCTGCCATAGCGGTATTGTTCCCACTCTCTTCAGACGATGCAAGTCCGGGATTGTGCACGCCTTATACCAACGATGCTACCGAGGACAGAGAGGACTTCATAGAAATCACCCCTGCGGGGACTCCCAGACGCACGGGTTCTCATCACAGTCACAATTATTGTTTTGTACAAAACAATTTGGTGCCTCGACTTCACGTGGGTGGGGGGAAACGGTCGCCATTGCGAGCGGTCGAAATCGCTGATGCGAGCACCCCGGAGCGTATATTCATGTCCTATGCCGTCGTGAGGAAGCGCTCCCCAATTAAGCAATAGACCTGGGCTTTCACGACACTGTCGAGCAGCAGTTGTTGTTTAACTCCTTGTGCTAACAACCCTTTGACGGCGACTTCGCGTAAGGCGGCCTGCTCGGTAGGAGAAAGGGTTTGATACAGGCGGTCGAGTTCCTCCCGCCGCCGTAGTTCGGCGGAGAGTTGTTGTTCGGCTTTGGCCTTTTGTGCAAGCTTCGCCTGGCGTTTCTCTTCACTTGCACGGGCTTCGAGCGCTTGGCCGATGGCAGTGGGAAGGAGGCCCAGGGAATAGACTTTCCCACCAAAGAGGTCTTGATGCGAGGCGATCCAGGTCATGGCCCAGACG